>JARXAV010000165.1 GCA_029865665.1 Flectobacillus sp.
CAAAATTCAAAAAGCAACTATGCCGCCACATAATTGCTTTTATAGAATGCTTGAAGAACCGCCATTCTTCAAATATCCTGAAATTCTTAATCATAAGTTGGTAACGATTAATTGAATCAAAAGTACCGTATTTATTCAATAAACCTAAAATTGAGGGGGAGACAAAAGGGGGACTATCCATGTTTTTCTACATATTTAGTCCTTTTTAAAATTTTTAAGAATCAATACCCATAAATTATCGATATGAACAAGCTACTATTCTTAATCCTTATTTTGTGTAATAGTTCATATAGTTGGAGTAATCAACGACGACTAGATAGTTTACAAAGCGTCTATCTGAAAGCTCGAGGAACGGCTAAAGTGGATGCTGCGATTGAATATGCTCGAAAAATACCGCCGTCAGATTCGGTAAATGCAATTGCTATTTTGAAGGATGCACTCCGTATAGCCAAGGAAAAAAGTTATAGCTATGGGCAAATTCGAGTGAATCATTTTTTAGGTTGGTATTATGTAGAGATACTCAATAATCGAAACAAAGGAATTCCATTATATAAAACTGCCATCGACTTAGCCACGAAGCATAAAAATTATAATGAGTTATTTTGGGTTTACGCACTTCTAAAAGATGCCTACGTATTTGTAGGCGACTATATTTCTGCCATTAATCTATTAAATGAAGCGATGAATACCGCTGAAAATACTGCTACAGCGAATAAGTATTTAGCTAGTATTTATGCAGGTTTATTCCAGTGTTATGGTGGCTTGGGGGATTTTGATAGAGCGAATGAAGTTTTTAAACAGGGGGTAAAACTAGCTATTGAAGCAAATGATGTACATGAGCTTTGGTTTCTATATTCGTCTATGGCGGATATAAGAATGTTTGAAAATAAACCCAAAGTGGCACTTGCCTATCTGAATAAAGCTATTGAGATAGGAGACAAAACAAAGGAATCTTATAACGTTTTGAATTTGCAGACGAAAGTGGATATATTAATTCAGCTTAATCGGATAAGGGAAGCGGAAACTTTATGTTGGAAAATAAGGGATACTATGGCTACTATGGCAGCATACGATTTTGTGGGGAGTAATAATGCCTCACTAAGCTATATTTACTTAGCTCATAAAAATTATGAAAAGGCATTGGAATACGCTTTACGCTCTTACGAAGAAACTAAAGCGACGGGAGATATTGAGAATTTGGTGGAATTAGATACCACTTTGGCTAAAATTTATGAATTAAAGGGCGATTTTCAACGTAGTAACTATTACAATAAGCATTATATCCAGCAGCATAGTCAAATTCTAAAAAAGGAAAGGATTCTGGAGTATCAAAGTAAGCAATACGATAAGTATATCAAGGGGATTGAAAGTGCCAAGAAAAGTAAGCAAATCTATGTATTTCTATCCTTGTTTCTTTTCCTCATTCTCTTGCTTAGTATTGCCTTTTTTGTCATTAAACATAGAAATACGCAACTGGAAGTAAGACTATTGGATGAAATTGCGAAAGCAGAGGAGGAAAAACGTTTGAAGATGCAGATTGAAATGGATAGTAAGGCGAGAGAGCTGACTATGATGGCTATGGCTGCTGATCAAAAGAATGCACTCTGGCAAAGTGTTCAACAAAAACTCAAAGAGAAGTTAAATGATTTGCCAAGCGTTTCTGAAAAAGAGGTAAGAGATGTATTTAAAATTATCGCTCAAAACAGTGACACAAATGATGAATGGGGGACATTTAAAGTTCATTTTGAAAGTGTTCATCCTCAGTTTTTTACAATATTGAGTCAGATAAACGCCAATCTAACACATTTAGAATTACGTCAATGTGCGTATATTAAAATCAATTTGTCACCCAAACAGGTCTCTAATTTATTGAACATCACCCCAGATTCTGTTAAAAAAGCTCGCCTACGTATTAAGAAAAAGCTGAATCTAAGCACAGAAGATAGTTTGACAAAGTTTATTGCAACGATACAGGGGTAAGCTGCCAATCGAACTAGCTATTTTTGTTCGACAGTACATAGAGGAATAAAAGGAGCTGAGTGAACTTAAAGAATGATTAACACACACCACAATGAAATCGTCAGTATTATTATTAGTTATGCTTTTTTATAGCGTATTCGGCTTTTCCAATGATGGTCATTTACGCAATGCTTATTTGACAGAAAAAGGTAATAAGAAAATTGATGCAGCCCTAGAATATGCTTGTTCTTTAGCTCCATCAGATTCTGTTCTTGCGATTCGCATTTTACAAGAGTCATTAAAAGAAGCGAGCCTGAGTCATTATCAAGATGGGCAAATCAAAGCATATAGTTACTGGGGCTGGTATTATTTTGAAAAATTGCATAATCGTATGAAAGCCATTCCTCTTTTCGAAAAAGCAAAGGAGTTGGCTAAAGTGTATAAAAATGATAGAGAATTATTTTCTGCTTATCGGAGATTGACGGATGTTTACGTTTTCACAGGAGATTTTATTGAGGCAATAGAACTACTGAAAGATGCCGAAAAAGTGGCAAAAGAAACCAATAATCAACGATACCTACTAAGTATTTACATTGCATCTATTTCTTGTTACGCAGGCATTGGGGATTTTGCACAAGCTGATTCCCTATTTAAAGAAAGTCTTAAACAAATTCCTATATCCAAAAATCAGGAGGAAGTTTGGTATTTATATAACATTATGGCAGATGTTAAACGTCAGGAACGAAAGCCTAAAGAGTCGTTGTATTATCTGAACAAGTCCATTGAAATTGGTACTAAAATAAAAGCTTATTACAATGTGTTGAATCTACAGTCTAAAGTCGATTTATTGATACAATTTAATCGAATAAAGGAGGCAGAAGATTTGTGTAAATCCATCAGGAAAGAAATGGCAACAATGCCTGCGTATGCCTTTGTAGGAAGTAATAATAAATCATTTAGCATGATTTATATCGCTAAAAAAGACTATGATAAAGCCTTAGCGTATGCCCTTCTTGCGTATAAAGAAATTACTGCAACAGGAAATGAGAATAATTTGATAGAGGTAGATACCCTTTTGTCAAGTATTTATGAAAAATTAGGCAATCATCGCCAAGCACTTTACTACCTCAAAGAGTATAATACACTGTATGGAAAAATTTTGTTGAACGATAAAATTAGAAATTTTCATACCATTCAATATCGCATAGGCTTGGAGCGAAAGCAATTTGAGATAAATCATGCTGAACAAAGTAAAAAAGTGTATGTTTTCCTATCGCTGGGGTTGGTAATTGTATTGGTGCTGATGGTGGTGTTATTCGTTAGTAAACAAAAAAATAATGAACTCAAGGTGAGACTATTGGACGAAGCGGCTAAAAACGAAGAACAAAAGCTTGCCAAAATTCAATTTGAAATGGATAGTAAAACCAGAGAGTTAGCTCTAATGGCGATGGCGGCAGATCAAAAAAATGTACTTTGGCAAAATCTAGAACAAGAATTAAAAGATAAGCTTAAAGAAATCCCTGCCGTTTCAGAAAGTGATATGAAAGGTATTTTTAAAATTATCAA
Organism: Flectobacillus sp.; assembly: GCA_029865665.1. The sequence goes on from JARXAV010000165.1 coordinate 3,526, forward strand.
CCAAAATGTAAATGAGCATGACGAATGGGGGACTTTTAAAGTTCATTTTGAAAGTGTTCATCCTCAATTCTTCACAACGCTTAGCCAACTCATGCCCTCGTTGACTCCCTTAGAATTGCGTCAATGTGCTTATATCAAAATCAATTTATCGCCCAAACAGGTAGGAAATCTCTTAAATATTACGCCTGACTCGGTGAAAAAAGCTCGAATGCGTATCAAGAAAAAGCTAAATCTGAGTCCCGAAGATAGTTTGACGAAGTTTATTGCTACCATTCAAGAAGGAGTAACGCTAAAAATATAAGATAGGGAAGTTATTTCAACTTGTGTAACCCAATAAGCTCAATCATAATAGGATGTGTAAAAAGTGTAGCGTTTAAAGCGTTTTGTGCCAAATAAAATAGCTGTTTTTAGCTTTAATCTGAGGAAGAGTCGCTCATACACTTTTTACACAACCTCGTTATGGGTTTATTCGGAAACTAATTTCCAAACAAAGCACGAACCATCTTTGCGGTCGGGGCGTGTGCCTTGGGCATCTGCCGAACATAAACTTTTTGCTTTAGGGTCAACAAAAAGATAGCGGTGCGTTAGGAGCGACATCAACATGAGGTCACCTCTTAGCATATCTTGCCACTGAAAAAGTGATGCTTCACCCTGCTCTGTGGCTTCAATGCGTACTTCGGCCATGCCTCCCATTCCTTTTACGGTAACAAAACCTCCGTCTTGTACAGACTGCAAAGCAATGCGTCCATTTCCTCTATCTAATACTCTAAAATGCGATAATTGCTCTTTGGCAAATGGCTCTGTACGTGACACAGGACGCAAAAAACGCTTCCAATTAACCAACAGTGTACTATCTGCTAAACTGGTCAAAGTAATAATTTTACCATTCGGAATCGCTTGCGTTAAGCCTTTGGCACGTGGTTCATTTACAATAAAGTTATTGAAATCGGCAAATCCTCCTTCTTGATTCAATTGATTGTAGTTAAAGAGGGCATATCGCACGCCCTGAAAAGTACGTAATTGGAAGGGCATAATAACGGTGTCGCCAATGGCCTTGAAGTTAATGCCATCTAGGCTGTAACTAAATAAGGCTTTGTCGGTGTCGAAATTGCCATGAACTCGTAACCAAAGACGAGCTTGAGTCAAGTTTTCAGTAAATCGTTTTCCTGTTTGTTGGGTAAACTGTACAATTGAAGTACTCGTGCCTGTTTTGCTAATACCAAGCCAAGCATAAGGAAGATTCAACAGAGCTAAACCAGCTACATCACCGTCTTTCAAACCTGAAATATCTATCTCGGTAGTGGCAATTGACTCTGGACCGATGGCTCTTTGGGTGAGTGAGTTGCGAGCATGGAAAAAGTCGGTAGCAGGTAAAGACTGTAAACGTAAATACCCTTTTCTGGCAGTTAATGACCATTTGCTTTCATCAGGGACATGATTCCATTGCCAGATTGGGAGTAAGCTTGTTCTCGAAAAAGCATCTGAGCGTTGGTAGGTTGCATGAGGGGCAGTGGAGAAACCTGTATTCGGTTTTACCCATGTTCTGGGCGAACGTCCTAAATTGCCTTCTAGTCCAAAATAAGGCCAACCATTTTTCCAAGTAACAGGCGATAAGGCCGTGACTCTTCCTACCGAATTATAGTCCATCATCGACCAACCCCACCAGTCTCCTGATTGCGTTTGAACAATACCGCCTTGGTGCATGGGAATACTACCCACAAAATTTTCGACAGGAGCAATTAAGTTAAAAGGAGGATTTTTGCGAGTTTCTTTCAGTAACCAGCCAGTACCTACGCCTAAATTCTCTTCGGCACTCATGACATTTACTTCATAAGGCCCAGTTGGCTTGTCGGCACGTAAACATACCTGATAACACAATGGGTCGTAGTTGGTATTGGTAATGTAGTACTTACCATTGATTTTATAAAAGTGACAACCTTCTCCCGCACCGCTCGATTTGGGTACAATAACTTGTTGCGTTTCCTTTTTTATATCTGTAAAATCGTCGCTTAGTTCTGCCATTTTGATTTCATCGTATCCCCAGATGATGTAGCTTTTTCCATCGTCATCAAATAGGACGGATAAATCATGAAAAGAACCCTTCATGGCTGTTTGAGTCCAAGGGCCTTTGGGGTCAGTGGCGGTAAATAACTGAGTCGTTTGTCCGTTAATGTTTGTAAAAAGATAAAACCTACCCTTGTGATAACGTAAGCAAGGAGCCCAAATGCCTTGCCCATAAATATCTTTCCCTTCTTGTAGGCGATAAGCAGGGCTAAAGTCAAGACGATTCACGGCATACGTTAAAAACTCCCAATTGACTAAATCTTTAGAATGTAAAATCGGAAGTCCTGGCATAGCGTGCATCGTTGTGCCAGTGAGGTAATAATCGTCACCCACCCGAATCAAATCAGGATCAGAAAATTCGTCGTGTAAGATAGGGTTGGTAAAAGTACCGTTACCATTGTCGGCAGCCCAAGTAGGGGTGTTGATAACCTCAAGAACTTCTTCGGTTTTGGGAAGTGCCTTTTTAGTCGTTTTCTTTTGTTGGGCATGCCCCAATAATGGTAAAAGAGCCAGTAAGCATAGATGAAAAGTTGTCAAAAAATGCCTTTTGCTTGAGATTGTTTTTGCTGAAATGAAAGGTTTCATAGCCTAAAGAATTGTTAAAAACGAATTAATGTTAAATTGTGTAAATTTAACACAATTCAAACTTCTCTGTATCCTGTGCTACGAATGGGGGGCATTTTCTTACCAGTAATAATGGTAGCAATATCAGGAATTTATATACCAATTGTGTCTGAGAAAGCCTTCAACTTTGTAGCGTCAATTTATAGGTATTCCAAGGTTACTTTTCTTCTTCCCTCTAAAGACGGATAATGAAAGCTAATAGGCATTGTATCTTTGTGGCATTTAAGGTGTTATATATTAAGCAATGCTGGTGACTATCAAGCTCAGTATAATACGGTGATACCTATAAAAAGCATGTTTAAATAACCATTTATGCTTTAATACAAGAAGAGAGTCTTTATTAAAGAAAAGGAAATAGGCGTATCGTTATATTTTTCAAAAAATAGACAACAAAATTGACTAATTTTTGAAAAATAGGAACGAATATCATTTTTCGGAGGTTATAAAGTCATAGGATTGTCCAAAAATCCCCTACAGTTAATTAAATACAATCAACAAATTTTGTTTTACCTAGCAATGCCCATGTTCCAGATTAGAAAACTATTACCAGTAATGTCGCTTGCTGCATTATTGGTTTTAAAAATTCCCACGAGTGTAGATGCCCAGAATTTGGTACAAGATAATTCGTCGGAAAAGCTTGGGACAACATCCCTTTTAACGGATGCCACGCTTGATAATGTAGTGCAATATGCCCTCAAAAATCACCCACAAATTCAGCAATCACAAATTGACCAGCGTATTGTGGAAAATACCATCAAGAGTAAATTAGCTGATTGGTATCCACAGCTCAACTTCAACTACAATTTACAGCATAACTTTTTGGTTCAAACGAGCATTATCGGAGGGAATCCTGTAAAGTTAGGGGTTGATAATACCTCTGCCGCTCAGTTTACGGTTTCGCAAAATATCTTCAATCGAGATGCCCTTTTGGCCAATAGAAGTCAAAACGATGTACGCTTACAAGCTACTCAGACGACTACCAACCTTAAAATTGCCTTAGTTGCCAATGTTTCTAAGGCGTTTTATGCGGTTTTAGCAACCAA
>JARXAV010000023.1 GCA_029865665.1 Flectobacillus sp.
GTGAATACCTCTTCTATTAAGTGCATCATGTTAGCAGAACCTAGCTATTTGAAAGAAGTGGAAGCCAAACTCAAAGCCCAAATCGACCATAAAAGCATTACGACTTCTAAGCCCTTTTTCTTAGAAATTATGCAACAAGGCATCGACAAAGCAGCTAGTTTAGACCGCCTTGCCAAACAATTGGGCATTGATGCCAGCGAAATCATTGCAGTAGGAAATGCAGGAAATGACCTTTCGATGATTGAATATGCAGGACTAGGCGTTTGGGTCGACAACGTAACCCCAGAACTCCGTGATAGAGCCGATATTATTGTAGCTTCTAACAATAACGACGGGGTAGCTGAGGTGATTGAACGGTTTATTTTGAATTAAACAACTTCCAATATATTTAGCTAACTTACAAATTGTTAGCTAAATACCCTCAATCACCCAACGCACAACCATGAAACAGACATTCTCATTACTTTTCCTTTTATTCGGTTTAACTTCTTTTGCACAGACGAGTGACCAAGAGAAGATTTTTGAAAATGCTACAATGTTTCTTTCAAAAGGAGACATGGGACTTGAAATAAAAAATTACGATACCTACGTTTTTGCCGATACGCTCTTGGTCAGAAGTGCCGCCAGTTTAAAAGCCGCTACGCAAGACACGCTTTCTGTGGGCGATAATATCAAAATTATCGAAGCAGGTCAGCCTTTCAAAATCGGGAATCGCACTTATCCGTGGTTCAAAATTTCTTATACTACTACCGCAGGAAAAACAAAGCTGGGCTATGCTTGGGGAGGTTTACTTTCGTGGAAAGCCTTGAGAACGGGAAATACGAAGTTTGTTTATAGTGTTACCAAAATACAGTTGAAAGGCAAACCTAGCGAATTTGTTAGCGAAACCCATACAATAGACATCAAGGCGGTAGAAAACAGAAAAGCCATTGCCAAAGCGTCTATGACTGTAGAAGGAGGACAAGATATGCTTTATGCCAACGCTTTGATATTTTCAAATAGAGGCTTATCCAATGCCAAAAACGTCATTTTGATTGGCTATTCGGGTGGTGCTTGTGGTGTACCAACCTATTATTTTTATCAGGTTTGGAACGGTAAAAACTTTGTTCAAGCTCCAAAAGCCGAAAGCATTGCCGATGCAGGAGCATTTTATGAAGATTATAGCTTAGTTTTCCCCAATGAAAAAGGTGGCTTGAAAGACAAGATTATTCAGAAATACGAATTTGAAGAAACCATCGACGAAGCTAAAAATAAATACAACCGCAAAAAATCTCAAAAGGTTTATTCATGGACGGGTAGCGGATTTGTGAAGTAAAAATCGGAAGAAAGTAATTGATTTATACAGAAGGCGAAAATAGTATTAGGCAAAAATAACCGCTGTCAGGGTTAAGCCCGAAACCCTGACAGCGGTCAAAGACCCTGTCAGCGGTTGAGTCTTACCTATTTTATACGTTACGATGCTTTAGTTCACTCGAATGTATTTTATTTTAGCAGTTAGTATCGAGTACGTTCTTGTTTCCACCAGCGTATCCTTAACAGGAAGCGAAAAGGTTATATTCGCACTAACTCCCAAACTATAAGCACAAGCAGGATTAATTTGAACACGTACTTGAGGTTCTACGCTGTATATTTGTCCATTTAATTCAAAATTCCCTCTACTTCCACAATCTATAAATCCTTCCGAATCAAGCTGTTGACCATCATCAAGAATTTCCAAATTAAAGTTCCTAGTACTCATTGAAGAAATCCAAACTCCCTTATCATCCGTTTTAAGCACTTGCTTCCATTTACCCACAAACACGGTGGTTTGATTTGATTCATGGAATTTAGTAGTGTCCAGAAGTTGATGAAATGTTTCATCTTTACAAGCGACTAGAGCCAGAAAGCATAGCCCTACTACAACATATTTTTTCATACGTTCCTATTTATTTTAAAGGTTAATGAAGAGATACAAAAAACCATTAAAAAGTTGGAACATAGTTGATATTCTTTACCCCCCCACCATCAAATTACAACCACGTACATCCGAGTTATCAAAACGACCTAGTACGCTAAATTGCTGTGAGTTGGGAATAAAAGTACCTAAATCTTTTGTTTCAATAAAAGCACAAGAGTCGATATTGGCAAGGTCGATGACGTTGATACCTCCTGAGCGTCCACCTTCGGGTATAAGGCTAAAAGGGTCATTCACATCTCGCAATAAAATCTTCATGGAAGGTGGTAAATCAAAAACGCCTTCGCCATACGAATATCCTTGCGATAACAGTTCGGTCATTCCATATTCCGAATGAATGGCGTTTACGTGAAAGGCTTCCGTCAAAATTGCATGGACTTCTTCTCGCAATAATTCTTTTCTTCGTCCTTTCATTCCGCCCGTTTCCATCACAATCAGCTTATCACTATTTGTTAAGAACGACAAATCATAACCCAGTTCGGCAAAATCAAGCAAACCAAAAGTCACTCCCATTAAAAGCACTTTTTTGATAGCAGGATTTGCCACAGCGTCCCGAAGAGCGGTAATTAATTCTTCGTAATTATGCAGGTAAAAACCCGATTGTTCAGAACCACTTTGACGAATAAAATGCTCGACCATATAGACTAAGGAAGAATTACTTCTTTCCAAATAAGAAGGCAATAATGCCAGCACTTGAAAGTCTTGTAGTTTACCATAAAAGCGTTCAAAAATCTGTTCGGCTATCTGCAAATAAAAGGTAGGATCAGCAACCAAATGACGACTCGTTGTCTGTCCTGTAGTACCGCTACTTTCAAAAATGGTTTCAGCAACGACCTGCCCGCTCAGGATTTCTTGAGTCTTGAAAAACTCAATAGGTAAAAACGGAATCTCTTCAATACAGCTAATCGACTGAATATCACGCTTTAAATGTGTCAAATATGCTTGATAGACAGGGTTGTTTTGAGCTTGATAATGAAAGATTTCTAAGGCCAGTGCGTCGAAGGTTTCGGGCGTGACGTGTAGTACTTTATTTTTAAGGAATGCTGACGAAATCATTGGAGAATATTTTTTGTACAAAATTACACCAAATCATTAACTTTACAGAAGAATGAAATGCGATGAAGAGAAATAAAGCCTAATACAACAAGGATATACGACTTGTCGTTATGCTGTTGATACAGCTCGCTACAAATAAACGATACAAGAAATGAAAAATATTACTTTATACCTTTTCGGAATGCTTTTGATGTCTTCATGTTTGACAGAACCAAACTTTAGCAATGTACCCGAAATTTCGAATAATAACCTAAGAATTATCACGACTCAAACCCCTGACGCACTAGGTAATATCACCCTCAGAGACTCAGTTATATTGAGTATCAATTTCCAAGATGGCGATGGAGATTTAGGCGTAACAGAAAAAGAGTTTGCAGGAACAACCGTGACAAGTCCTAGTCTAAAAGGCGTGAAAATATATGACCTAAAGTTATACGTCCAGAAAAATGGAACATTCAAAGAATCGTCTCCTTCTATCCCACTATCAGGTTCGGGATACATCCCTTTTCGCTTTAAGACCAGCACCAAATCGGGGCCAATCGAAGGGGTAATTGATTATTCAATGACCTTCAACTACAAAAACTTCAGCTACATCCCTCTACTAACGGGTAAAAAAGACACAATCCGTTTTGATGTATGGATTAAAGACAGAGCCTTGAACACCAGCAACGTAGTTCAAACCCCTCCGATTATTTTGTTTAATAAATAGGCAAGGAGGCAACGAGGTACGAAGGCAGAGAGGCAAAGAGGCAACGAGGAACGAAGGCAACGAGGCACAAAGGCAAAAAATATAATAGCCCTGAAGGGGCGACATACATCAGGATAGGGTGAAGCCCTATCAACACGGCAATGAGGCACGAAGGCGACGAGGTATAAAAGGCAACAAGTGCAATAGCCTTGAGTGTAACGGTCTATGCTCAATCACTCAATAATTAATTACATTTCATAACATATAGAACCCTTAAAACAGTGAAAAAAAACTATGTTTTTGTACTCGCACTTTTGCTAACCAGCATGGCGAGTTTTGTGAGTCTTGCCCAGAAAAAAAATGTATCGCTCGATGACATTTGGACAAAAGGAATCTTTCGTCAGGCTCAAGTAGAATCCGTTAATTGGATGAAAGATGGTACTTTTTACACCGCTTTAGAAAACAACAAAATCATCAAACATCAAGTAGTTGATGGGCAAGCCGTAGCAACCCTATTTGACGATGCCACCGTTGTTGAGCAATTGGGTAAGCGTATTGAAATTGATGATTATGTATTGTCGGGAGACGAACAAAAAATCCTAATTAGAGCAGAATCAGAGCCAATTTACCGTCATAGCTCACGTGAAGAAAATTATGTTTACACGATTAAGACCAAGCAGTTAAAGCAACTCTCAACAGGGGGCAAACAACAATACGCTAGTTTCTCGCCCGATGGTTCAAAAATTGCCTTTGTTCGTATGCGTAACATCTTTATCGTTGATTTAGCGACGGGCAAAGAAACGCAAATTACTAACACTGGTAAATGGAACAGCATTATCAATGGAGCAACCGACTGGGTTTATGAAGAAGAATTTGCCTTTGCCAAAGCATTCGACTGGTCGCCAGATGGTAAGCGTATTGCTTTTTATACCTTCGACGAAACCAAAGTACCCGAATATAACATGCAAATGTGGGGTAAATTATACCCACAAGATAACCGTTATAAATACCCTAAACCAGGCGAAGCCAATGCAATTGTGTCTATTTCTTGCTACAGTTTAGACGATAAAAAGACAACTAAAATCGATTTAGGAAAAGAAACGAATATGTATATTCCTCGTATTCGTTGGACACAAGATCCTAAATTATTATCGGTTTTACGATTAAATCGCCTTCAGAATAAAGCCGAAATCCTTCATGCAGACGTAAGTACAGGAAAAGCAAAAGTTATCTTAGTTGAAGAAAGTAAAACGTATGTAGATGTTGAAAATTCAGCGGATGACTTGACATATTTAGCAGATGGAAAATCGTTTATCCAAAGTTCTGAAAAAGACGGGTTCAAGCATTTGTACCTGTATGATATGAGCGGAAAATTAATCCGTCAGATTACCTCAGGTAACTGGGAAGTTGATGCCTTTTATGGTATCGACGAAAAAACGAAGACCTTATTCTTTACTTCTACGGAATTATCTTCTACCGAACGCCATGTGTACAGCATCTCTTTAGATGGAAAAAATAAAAAAATCCGTTCAACTGACAAAGGCTCAAACGCTGCAAATTTCAGCAAAGATTTTAACTATTATATCTTATCGAACGATGCGGCAGACAGTCCTTTAAAAGTAACCTTACATAAAACAGCCAACGACCAGTTGATTAAAATTCTGGAAAATAATGCAACTCTTCGTAAGGTTATGGACGGTTATGCTATTTCGGAGAAAGAATTTATGTCTATCAAAACGGCTGACAATGTGACCTTGAATGCTTGGATGATTAAGCCTGCCAATTTTGACCCTGCGAAAAAATACCCGATGTTGATGTTTGTTTATGGAGGACCAGGAAATCAGCAAGTAATGAATCATTTTGACGGATATAACTTCTTATGGTATCAACATTTAGCATCAAAAGGCTATATTGTCACTTGTGTTGATAACCGTGGTACAGGTGGTCGTGGAGCTGATTTCAAGAAATCTACCTACTTAAACTTGGGTAAATTAGAAGTTAAAGACCAAATTGAAGCAGCCAAATATTGGGGAACTTTACCGTATGTGGACAAAGCTAGAATCGGGATTCAAGGATGGTCTTATGGTGGTTTTATGGCGGCAAACTGTATTTTCCAAGGAGCTGATGTTTTCAAGGCTGCTATTTCAGTTGCTCCAGTAACGAACTGGCGTTTTTATGATTCGATTTATACTGAACGCTTCTTGAGAACTCCACAAGAAAATGCAACGGGATACGACGAAAATTCGCCTGTTACTCATGCAAAAAATTTAAAAGGTAATTTCCTACTAATTCATGGTACGGGTGATGATAACGTACATTTCCAAAATGCTATTGCCTTAGAAGATGCCCTTATTAAAGCAAATAAGCAATTCCAGTCGTTCTATTATCCAAACCGTAATCATGGTATTTATGGTGGAAATACTCGCTTACATCTTTATACAATGATGACGAATTTCATTGAGAAAAGTTTATAAAAATAACGGTCATTTACGCTGTTAAAAAGCCCTGTTGAGTATTGGCTCGACAGGGCTTTTAGCTTTTTAAACGCCACTACCCCATTTTCTCCCGAATGGTTTCTACGTGCTTTTTCACATATTCAAGTAAACTTGCAGGACTCTGAATATGAGCGTGTTCTGCAAAGAAAAGATACC
>JARXAV010000186.1 GCA_029865665.1 Flectobacillus sp.
TCACATATCATTAATCTACTCGAAAAAGGAAATAAGTATAGTAATTCTTTGACGGAATATAGTCGCCGTAAAACAATCGCAGTAAACATCGGCGATGTTCCGATGGGGGCTGATTTCCCGATTCGTGTTCAGTCCATGACAACTATCGACACCATGGATACTTTAGGCTCAGTAGAACAAACCATTCGTATGATTGAGTCTGGTTGTGAATACGTTCGTATCACAGCACCTTCGGTTAAAGAGGCTCAGAATTTAGAAAATATACGAAAAGAATTACGTGTACGTGGTTATAGCGTTCCCTTAGTGGCAGATATTCACTTTACGCCAAATGCCGCAGAATTAGCTGCCCGTTTGGTAGAAAAAGTACGTATCAATCCAGGGAATTATGCCGATAAAAAGCGTTTTGAAACGATTGATTATACCCATGCGTCTTACCAAGAAGAACTAGAACGTATTCGTACGAAGTTTTTACCGTTAATAAAAATTTGTAAAGAATACGGAACAGCCATGCGAATCGGCACAAACCACGGTTCGTTAAGTGACCGTATTTTGAGTCGCTATGGTGATACACCACTCGGAATGGTGGAATCTGCTTTGGAGTTTTTACGTATTTGTGAAGACGAAAACTACCATAATATCGTCTTGTCGATGAAAGCATCGAATACCCAAGTGATGGTAGAAGCCTATCGTTTGTTATGCAAGAAATTAGATGAAGAAGGTTTAAAACCTTATCCATTGCACTTAGGCGTAACCGAAGCAGGCGAAGGCGAAGACGGCAGAATTAAGTCGGCAGTGGGTATCGGTACGCTCTTGGAAGATGGCTTAGGTGATACCGTTCGAGTGTCGTTAACAGAAGACCCTGAATTTGAAGCACCCGTTGCAAAAGCCTTAATTGACCGCTATACCAACCGTAAAGCGGATTCAACTCCTATCAAATCGTACGTATCTCAGAACAAGGAATCCTTTGATTCGCCGATTAATCCATTCCAATATTTCAGAAGAGGAACGTCAGAGGTTGCTAATTTTGGTGCAACGAATGTGCCTCGTGTCATTGCCGATTTTTCTCAAATTGAATTGACCGAATACGAGCAATTAAAACCAATTGGACATTTTTATCTTCCTGCAACCGATAAATGGGCAATGAACGATTTGGGTGCTGATTACCTTTATTCGGGTAGCCGCCCTGTGCCGTTTATGTTGCCTATGGGCTTAAAAGAAATTATGGATGCCAGCGTTTGGCAGTCTTTGACAGATAAAAGCAACAAGTTTCCGTTGTTTACGAAAGAAGCATACCTTGCTTCAACAGATAAATCAAGTGAGTTAAACTTTGTGTTGTTGAGCGACGAAGCAATATTCGATGAACCTTTTTTATCTCAAATTGCCAACGACAAAAAACTAGTTTTAATCGTAGAAACAAACAACGCTCATGGAATGCCTGCCATTCGTCGTGCTTTTTTTGAGTTAATGGAGAACAAAATTACTACACCCGTAGTTATTGCTCGTAAGTACGCTGATTTGGCGGAATCCGATTTTCAATTATTTGCTGCAACAGATTGTGGCGGTTTATTGATTGATGGTTTTGGCGATGGAGTTTTATTACAATTACCTGATTTACAAGAACAAAGTATATTAACTGAAAAGTTGAAAAGTTATAACTCTACCGCATTCGGTATCTTACAAGCAGCCCGTACTCGGATGAGCAAAACCGAATACATTTCGTGTCCTTCTTGTGGCAGAACCCTGTTTGATTTACAAGAAACAACGGCGATGATTCGTAAAAGAACAGAGCATTTGAAAGGGGTGAAAATTGGTATCATGGGCTGTATCGTGAATGGCCCAGGCGAAATGGCCGATGCCGATTATGGTTATGTAGGTATCGGGAAAGATAAAATTTCGTTGTATCGTGGTCAGACGGTAGTTAAGAAATCCGTTCATTCAGACAATGCTGTAGATGAACTAATTGAAATCATAAAAGAAGATGGCGTATGGTTTGAACCCGTTGCCGACGATGTATTAGTTTAGTTGTTTAGTTAACCCTTGCGAAGCTCAGGCATACCCGAAAGCTATCCAAAATCAACCATAATATGAGCCGTTTAAAAGAACAATTCAAATTAGGAGAAGCGTTTAGTTATTTCCTACGGGTATTTCAAAAGCCTGACCCATCAAAACCAACGAGTTTCAGCTTAAAAACAATGCACGTCATCAATAAAATATCCATTCTGATGTTTTTGATGTGTTTATGCGTAATGATTTATCGAGCGTTTTTTAGATAGAAATCAATTGAACAAAAAAGCGAGCTATTGAAAAATGGCTCGCTTTTTTGTTGTTAAAATACTTCAAAACCTTATTGAGCGATTAGTGTTTAATCCGATTTGTTGCTATCTTCACTTTATACATTTCTTAAAAAAACACTACAAATATTACCATGAATATCGAAGAAATCCGTGAGTATTGCTTAACGAAAAAGGCAGTTACCGAAGAATTACCTTTTGGACCAGAAACCTTGGTTTTTAAAGTAATGGGGAAAGTCTTTGCACTCACCAGCCTTGATACCTTGGTGAACACCATTAACCTAAAATGTGACCCAGAGCGAGCAATTCAACTTCGTGAAGATTTTTCTCACATAAAGCCAGGCTATCACATGAACAAAAAGCACTGGAATACCGTTATATCTGGACAAGCTCCCAACAAACAATTGATGGAATTGATAGATCATTCTTACGACTTAGTTGTGAGCGGATTTACCAAAAAAATGAAAGCGGAATTGGATGCGTTGGTAGAGTTATAGAAGGAGTAGTATTTTGGATGATGGTTTTCGATTGTAGCTTATGGAGATTTTAATTATTTTCTTTTTTGTGCCTTTTGTTTTGGTTTATATGTTCTTGAATTGGATTCATGTACGCTTTTTTAAACCAAAAATAAGTGAACACCTCATAAATGCCGAGGCGTTTATGGAGATTCGTGATTGGGAAGAAGCCAAAAAATCTTTCGATTCCTTTTTACGTCTCTATCCTAAATCAGCTCGTGGATTTTTGGGACGTTCAAAATGTAATTGGGCTTTACAAAATGTCCATTCGGCTTTGTACGATATTGAACAATCCTTGAGTTATGACAATACCGTTGCGGAAGCCTATATTATCAAAGGAAAAATTCATTTTAAGTTGGAAGACTACGATTTAGCATTTCTGGAATTTGATAAAGCAGACTGGCATTATCGTAGTGAAAATCCTGTAGCCATGCGTTGGCGAGGAATGACTCATTACGCCAATGGACGTATCAAAGAAGCTAAAAGAGATTTAACCAATGCGGCAGAACATGGAGATGAAGATGCAGCGTTTATTTTGAGAACAAGCTTCTCGTATATCAAGAATATGTTGAACTAATGTCTAATATAATCTCGCATTCTCACCCTGACAGGGTCGTTGACCGCTTTCGGGGTGAGAATGCTTTTCTTCAAAGCCATTCCTACCAACAAAAAAAAGTGAATTGTGATTACTGAAAACCCCAATTCACTCTACAGTTAAAATATTCAATTCTTTTCTTACTTTCCTTTCGCTGCCCAAACGGCTGCTTTTGCTAAAGCTGCTTTGTCTGCGGTACGAGCTTTCACGTACGTTGCCAAAAAGCGATAAGTTTCTTTATTGGTACTTGCATCCACAACCGACTCCAATACTTGAATTGCTTTTGCAGGCTGATTTTCTCTAAAATACGCATTCGATTCTTCACGAATTACACGCCCATCTATCGACTTTTTATTAACTCCCAATTTCGCTAAATTCGCCCGCACTTGATTGATTTTAGCTACTGAATAACGCATTCCTCTGCTCGAATATAAGGAATACATGATAATATTTTCAGCTGTTTGTTTCACCAATTTCTTATCATATTTCGCATTATAAGCCGCTAAATTAGCTATCATGTATTTGAAAAGAGCATTTTCATCGTCCATGATTACTTTTTGCAACACCAAGAAGTTTGAATTATTGGTATAATTCTTTTGAGGTTCTTGTTTGGCATAAATGTTCATGGCATTGATATTGCTAAGAGTATCCTTCATCACACGAGTCATAAAACCATATTCAACCAAAAAGTTTTGACTACGATTTCCTGCTAGAAAATTAGCTTTATATGAACTTGTGCGTGTTTTTGGATTTAACGCCTTAGAAGCCGCATCAATGACCACAGCAGGCGTGTTTAGGTTTTCGCTCATGATGGCAATGTGCATCAAGCTAACCTTATTATCAAAAAATAAGAGCGTAGGCGTTGAAGGAATCGTAATTTTCTGTTTTTGCAAAAAAGCACTCGCTTCTCGCGAAGTCATATCCAATTTATAGCTAATAAACTGACGGTTATAAAAATCACCCACTTGGGGATTATTGAAGGTCGGCACAAAGGCTTCGCAGACATGGCAAGTTGGAGCGTAACACTCTAAAAAAACTGCTTTGTTTTGAGCCTTAGCCATATCAAAAACAGTACGAAGATTGCCACCCGTAAGAAAGCCAACACCACGCTGAGCCATGGCTACGGACACACTGGCAAAAAGAAGAAAAGATAACACTATTTTTTTCATGGAGAAGTACGATTGGGAGGGTATTGGATAATGTGGAAGTTGGATTCTGATTTTTGGATGTTGAATTAGGGAATATACAATCACTGTATTTTGCAGACCAAAACCAGTTTATTTACATCCAAAATTCAACATCCAAAATTCAAGAATTGCTTATTGTTGTTGCTGTTGTTGAGCTGCTTTCATTTCTTCTTGAAGATTCTTTGTTAATGTTTTACAAAGCTCTTCCATCAAGCTACCCATTTTGCCGTCACCAGTTGCTCTAACGATGGTTTCAGACAAACTTCCTACAATTTCGATAGCAAAACGCTTCATATCCATTACGTCCATATCTTTTGTCCAAAGAGGCAATGCCAATGTTCCTTTATGATAATGATCCCAAACGCCTACATAAATAGCCTTTGTTTCTTCCACCCCTTCGTTCGGGTTTTCGGTAGCTGTCCAGTGAATTTGTTCTGGAATACTCTGTTCGTCCAAAAGAACGTCAAACTTAATTTCTGATTTTCTCATTGTTGTTGTTAATTTTTGAGTCTAATTTTTTAACAAAAGTTATGTATAATTACTCGGTATAAATGAAGGTGTTCAACTGCTAAAAAGAATTTAATAACCTCTTTTTCTCATAAACACGAATACTTTTAAACCATTTTGTTAAACTAATAAACCTTAAACTCATCTACTCTTATTTACTACCAAACACACGTTTCAACAAATCTGTTACACGAGCGGCTGGATTTTCTCTAATTTTTTGTTCTTCTTGAGCAACTAGTTGAAATAGACCATCCACGGCTTTTTGTGTAGCATAGCCTTGCAAATCTGGATTGACTTTCTGAACAAAAGGAATTTTATTATACGTCGTAGCAATATCACCATACAAGCGAGTTGCCCCTGTTGAATTAATAGACTCTTTAATTACAGGCGAAAAAGCCGCAATCAAGGCCGTTGTAGAAGTTCTCTTCAAATACTGCGTAGCGGCATCTTTATCCCCTTTCAAAATACCCATAGCATCTTGAATTGTCATTTTTGTGATAGCGTCCACAAAAATAGGTGCTGCTTTGGCAGCGGCGTTTTCTGCTCCTCTGTTTAGGGCAGTGATAAATTTATCACATTCAGCCCCAAGCCCAATGGCACGTAATTTCGATTCTACTTGTTGTGCTTCTGGCGGAAATAAAAGTTTAATAGCCGAATTGCCTAAATAACCATTGGTTGCAGATGCCTGCGTAGCACTATTTCTTATCCCGACGGTCAAGGCTTCTTTTAAGCCACGACCAATTTCTTCTGTGGTAAGAGGTAAGGTTGCTGTACCTGCCAATACATCGTTGGCTTGTTGCAAAACGGTTCCCAATTGTTGTGTCGTACAACTGTTTAACAGACATAGGACAGCGGCTGCGGTTACGTATTTTTTCATATTTTTCTATTTATGTAGTGAAACAAAAGGCAATATTGCAGGTTATTTTTCTAAACAGAGTTCGGCAATTAAACGACAAAAGTCTATAAATTGTGTAAATTTGGACAAATTTAGTTAATAATACCAAGTGATAGACGATTTCTGGATAAGGAATCTTAAAAATAGTCGATTACAAGCTGGGAACTAACCATTAGGCTACACGCAGGATGTTTTAACCATACGAGTTATCATAGCTTTGTGCCTTTATCCCTTCATTAACACTTGTTGCTAACAAAACATACCATGATTAAAGCAGAAATTATTACAATTGGCGACGAGATTCTGTACGGACAAATTACAGATACCAATACGCAATGGATTAGTGCTGAATTGGATAAAATTGGGATTAAAACCGTCCGAAAATCGTCGGTTGGCGATACCAAAGAAGCCATTTTAAGCATCTTAGCGGAAGCTCAGTCACGAGCTGATATTGTCTTGATTACAGGCGGACTAGGCCCCACAAAAGATGATATTACAAAAAAAACAATGTGTACTTATTTCGGTTCAAGCCTTGAAATCAATCAGGAAGCCCTTGCTGAAGTAACCGCTTTTTTTGCTAAAAGAGGAAGAGAGCTAACGGGTTTAAACCTCGGACAAGCTGAAATTCCAACCAATGCGACCTACATTCGTAATGCGTATGGCACAGCTCCTGCGATGTGGTTTGAACATGAAAATACGGTTTTTGTATCAATGCCTGGCGTTCCTTTTGAGATGAAAGGCATTATGAAAGATACCATTTTACCTAAATTACAAGCACATTTTAAAACGCCTTTCATTTACCACAAAGTGATTCGTACCATCGGAATTGGGGAGTCATTTTTGGCAGAAATGATTGAGCCTTGGGAAGATGCCTTACCAAAGCATATTGGCTTGGCTTATTTGCCTTCGATGGGTAATGTAAAATTGCGTTTAACAGGTGTGGGTGAAAATGAAGCCCAAGTAGCAGCAGATGTCGAAGCTCAATTCCAATTGGTATTACCTACGATTCAAGAGTTTGTATATGGCTTTGGTGACGATGAAATAGAACAAGTCGTAGGACGATTATTAAAAGAAAAAGGCTTAACCGTTGCCGTTGCTGAAAGCTGCACAGGCGGTTATTTGGCACATCAATTTACCAAGGTAGCAGGCAGCTCATCCTATTTTTTAGGGGGAGTTTTAGCGTATGCCAACGAAGTAAAAGTTAATCCTTTGGGGGTAAAAGAAAGTACCTTAGCACAGTTTGGAGCAGTTTCGGAAGAAACGATTATTGAGATGGCTCAGGGAGTACGCACACTCTGCAAGGCTTCGATGGGCTTGGCAACAAGTGGTATTGCTGGGCCAGATGGCGGTTCGGATGAAAAACCAGTTGGCACGATTTGGATTGCAATGGCAACCGAAACGGAGGTAATCACGAAAAAACTCCAATTGGGTGGTTCAAGAGAACAAAACATTCATTTAACCGCTGTGAATTTATTGAATTTAGTACGTAAAAAACTCAACGTAGTATAAAATGGCTCTAATTGAAGTGGTATTGCCCCGTATGGGCGAAAGTATTATGGAAGCTACCGTTTTGACGTGGCTAAAAAAGGTGGGTGATCGGATTGAGGCAGATGACTATTTATTAGAAGTCGCTACGGATAAAATTGATACAGAAGTTCCTGCAAGCGATAGTGGGATTATCAAGGAAATCTTGGTACAAGAAGGCGAAGTGGCTTTAGTAGGAAAACCTATCTGTATTTTAGAAACGGATGGCTTCGTTCCTGCTTCGGAGGGTGAATTAATTGCTCCTGCCGTGGAAACACTCGAACAGGAATTAGCAACCATTGAAGCCCTTACAGGCATTGATTTGAATTTGGGTTCTTTAACCAATGCCGACGAAAACCGCTTCTATTCTCCTTTGGTAATGAGTATCTGCAAAGAGGAAGGTATCGGAGCAGAAGAACTTTCTAAAATTACAGGAACTGGAATGGATGGTCGTGTGACGAAACACGACATAATGGCGTATTTGGAAATACGTGGACAAGTGCCTGCTGTTATTCCTCCAACCGTGGTTGTTCCCGAAAAAGCCATTGAAGAAGCTCCTATTGCAACAAGTGTCGCTCCGTCAATTGCAACACCAGTAATGGTTTCGGGAGATGATGAAATCGTACAAATGGACAGAATGCGTAAAATGATTGCCGAACGCATGGTTGATTCAAAACGCATTGCTCCGCACGTTACGTCTTTTGTAGAAACGGATATGACCAATATCGCTTTGTGGCGACAAGGTAAAAAAGCCTCTTTCTCGAAACAGTACAACGAAAACCTGACGTTTACCCCAATTTTGGTAGAGGCTGTAGTAAAAGCAATTCAAGAATTTCCAGCGATAAATGCTTCGGTGGTAGGCGATAAAATCATCTACAAACGCAATATCAACATCGGTTTGGCAGTAGCCTTACCTAGCGGAAATTTGATTGTGCCTGTCATCCATAATGCAGACCAATACAATTTGGTAGGTTTGACTAAAAAAATCAACGACCTTAGCAAACGAGCAAGAGGAAATAAATTAAAACCTGAAGATTTAGAAGGCGGTACTTACACGATTTCGAACATTGGTACTTTTGGCAACATCATGGGAACTCCCATTATTATGCAACCTCAAGTAGCTATTATTGCCTTTGGTGCTATCCAGAAAAAGCCCGCAGTTATCGAAACTCCTCAAGGCGATATGATTGGCGTTCGTCACAAAATGTTTATTTCACACTCGTATGACCATCGTGTCGTAGATGGTTCGTTAGGAGGACAATTTGT
>JARXAV010000271.1 GCA_029865665.1 Flectobacillus sp.
CGCTGAATACCAGTGAGGCTTTTATCATTATTGCTTCCATTGTACGAATTACTGAGCAATAGCAGTAAATTCGATTTCTACTAAGTAATCAGGAGAAACCAGTTTACTTATTTCGTAAATGCCTGTTGTCGGTTTAATTTCGCCAAAAAATGCTCCATGTGCTTTTGCAATAGCATCAAACTGCGTAATATCTGTTGTGAAAATACGAGTTCTTACCACATCATTTAGGCTTGCTCCTGCTTCTTCCAATACCTTGGCAATACGCTCAATGATATTTTCTGTTTGAGCAAAGGCATCATCCGCTTTTACTTTTTCGCCATCTACGATAGCCACTGTTCCTGATACTTCAATGATATTTCCGATTCTTACGGCACGGCAATATCCCATTTTGTCTTCCCAAGGCGAACCCGTTAGGATATTTTGTCTTGACATTGTTTTGTGTTTTACGTACTATTCTCTTTCAAGAACTGACTATCTTATGAATTTAAAAACACAAATATAAGGTTTTATACGTTTCTATTCATCATAGGTCAGCAAGCTAACCACACGAGGACAATACTTGATAATTCTGCAAATGACAAGGTGTTTGCCAACGACTCCAACGCACGATAGACTAAGGCCCTAGCCGATTTGACCTTGGTCATGGCCATCAACTTAGCAATTTCGTCATAACTCATTTCTTCAAAGAAGTACATCGCAATGGCTTCTCGTTGCTTCTGAGGTAGTTTTTCGCAAGCCTCTACAATCGACTTGTTTACATCCGACGGAAATATTTTATCAAACAAATCCAGCTCATCGGCTAAATCAATCTCAAAACCTCCATCATCTTTGTGAATATCCGTATAAATCAGCTTTCCTTCTTTTTGCAGATGACGGGCTAACTTATGTTTTAAACTAGCGAAAAGGTAATACTTGATAGAAGTTGTCGTCCCCAAACGTTCTCTTGATTGAATAATTTCACAAAAGAGATCCTGAATTGCATCTCGTACTAACTCAGCATTTGGAGAAAACTGCCTACCATAGTTATACAACTTATTCGTATAGGTCTGATAAATATAACTCAGAGCTTCATCGCTTCCCGCCCTAAATTCTTCCCATATTTTTTGTTCTGAAGTAGCTTGCATATTACATCATCTTTTTTGTGAGACTGATTCAAATAAGCGTTTCAACCAAATATGTGTCAAAGTTACACATTTTAAGTCAAAAAAAACAGGGATGGCAATTCCCTGCTCAAAAGTACTAATTGAATTTGTATTTACCACAAAAAGTACAAAAAAAAATTTAAAAAATCACTCAATTGTATTTCTCATGAAAAAAATCATTTCAACAACATAATTATATTCTTTCCTTTGTAATGGATATTTTTAAAGAATAATCAGTCACCACACATGGTTTAATTATTTTTTTTCAAAAAAAAGTAAAATTTTTTCTAAATCACTATGGGCATTTGTAACGTTAATGCCTTTCTATAATTGAACAGAAACGCTATGCAACAAGAATTCAATAAAATCGAGGATTTTTTAGCTAATCCCTATTTTGTCCAGTGGGTAAAATCACCCGATGCGACAACGAATGCGTATTGGGAGACGTGGATTTCAAAACATCCAGATTTACAAGCTGAGTTTGAAGCCGCACGCTCGACGATTGCATCCTTAGACTATAAATATAAATACAGTCTCAATCAAGCAGAACTTGATGAGATGTATCAGCAGATAAAAGCTTTTAAAGAAAAACATAAACAAGAAAATCCTAAAGGAAGTATTCGTTTTTTTTCTAGTAAAATCGGGAGAGTAGCGGCCTCTATTACCTTAATAGGATCATTGGCAGCTTCCTATTTATTCCTAAAAAATAAGCAAGAACAACCCAAGGCGATTATCAGTAATTATACGTCTATTTCAACTGTAAAAGGACAACATAAACTAATCGTATTGCCTGATGGATCAAGAGTAACGCTCAACGCCCTTAGCTCGTTAACCTATCCGAAACATTTTAGAAAAGACAAACGGATTGTACAGCTTAGAGGAGAAGCCTTTTTTAACGTTGTCAAGAATCCACATCAACCATTTGTAGTAAAAACAAAAGATATTGAAACGCAAGTATTAGGAACGTCTTTCAATATTCGTGAACAAGGGAAAGAAACCAAAGTAGCTGTAGTAACAGGAAAAGTACGAGTGATCGCCAAAAACAAATTGGATGAACAGATACTTACACCAAACAAAATGGCCATTTGGACACCAACCCAAAAAGTAATAGAAACCGTAGGATTCAGTCCAAAAGAGGAAGTTCAATGGAAAGAGAAAGTACTTTATTTTGAGGACGTACCTTTAGAAGAAGTATTCGAAAAATTGGAAACGGTCTATCATGTACAAATAAGCATCGAATCCAATACCCTTCTTACGGGTAAGTACAATGGAGAGTTTGTGGACGAAACCTTAGAAAATGTGATGGCAGGACTTGCTTACACTTCTAATTTTCATTATCGCATTGAGGACAAACGAATTATCATTTTTAATTAGTAATACCAACCAAAAACATACGTAAACAATTTCAAAAAATAAACTATGACCAAAAATATATCTTAATCTTCCTTCCAAAATAAAAGAGTCGATAGCTATAAAGCATATCGACCCCAAGTACCCGCCCAGCTATCGGAAAGATTGGCGTCCGAGACGATAGCAAGAGCGGTTGATTTCAGCATTTCTATGTATTAACTAAAATCAAGTCAAATTTATGAAAATCCTTCGACCCACGTCGCATTTCACTTCAAAAAAACGATTAGCAACTATGTTAATGCTCCTTTTGAGTGTTTTACAGTTAAACATTTTCAGTATTTTCCAAGCTCAAGCAGCTAATATCGAAAGTACACACTTGAGTATGCGTGTACAAAATGCCACGATTGTACAAGTATTTAAAGAAATCGAGAAAAAGACATCCTTCCATTTTTCATATAATGATGCCTTCGTTAACGAGAATCTTCGAGTGAGTTTAACGATTGAAAACAAAAAATTAAGTGATGTACTTTCTTTCTTAGAAAAAGAAGCTCACTTACAATTCAAGCAAGTTCGTGGTAGTATTCATGTGCTTACTTTAGATACGCCAACAGCAAATACAGCCAACCCAATCAGAATTTCGGGAAAAGTGGTAAGTGCTGAAGATAACTCTCCTTTGGTTGGAGCGTCTATCCGTGTAAAAGGTACGAACAAAGGTACTGTTGCAGATGCCAATGGTGACTTCAAATTAGAAGTTGAAGAGGCAAATGCTACGCTAGAAATTTCTTCAGTTGGTTACTTAAAACAAGAAATTAAAGTTAACGGACGTAATCTTTTAAATGTAGCCCTTTCTTCAAACATCTCTTCTTTAGATGAGGTAGTTGTAGTGGGTTATGGTACGCAAAAAGTAAAAGACTTAACAGGATCTGTTGGGGTTGTTAAAGTAGATAATGCGAAAAAAACAGCAAGTTATGACGTAGCAAAAATGTTGCAAGGTCAAGTTGCTGGGGTAACAGTTACGGGTTCTGGAGAACCTGGAGGTTACGTAGCAATTCGTATCCGAGGTACAGGTTCATTACAAAAAAGTGACCCTTTATTTGTAATTGATGGCGTTCCTGTGGATTCTCCTTTTGATTTTGCTCCAGGTGACATCGAAAGTATTCAAGTACTAAAAGATGCATCTTCAGGTGCAATCTATGGTTCTCGTGCAGCCAACGGTGTCGTGATCATTACCACTAAAAAGGGTAAAAATGGCCCATTGAAGGTTGATTACAATGGATACTTTGGAGTTTCTGAAATTGCAAGAACCATCCCTGTAACAAATCGTGTTGGCTACCAAAAAATTACGACGGCTGCTGAAATGAACGATTTAAACACGGTTTCAAAAGGTATCGCTCCTGCCAATGACCCAAGTAATCCACTTTTTATCAACAATATTGATACAGATTGGCAAAAAGTTGGCTTCAAAACAGGTTATATTCAAGACCATAACGTAAGCCTTTCTGGTGGTACAGATGCTTTCAGAGGAAGTGTTGGTTTAGGCTATTTTGATCAGAGCAGTACTTATACTGGCCCTCAGAACTATACACGTTATACCTTGAATGGAAACATGACAGGTAAAAGAGGTATTTTCACCTATGGTATCAAAACCGCATTTACGCATTCATTAAAAGTGAATAATGCAAATACTCGTGAACATGCTGTATTTGGTGGTGGTGTAGCTAGTTTATTAACGGCAATTCCAACCATGCCAGTTTATGATGCAACTCGTAATGGAGGTTTTGGGGGTGCAGACAAAAACATTCACCGTGCAATTACCTTAAACGTAGTTGGGATGAACTCGTTGTTAGAAAGTACTTCAGAGCGTAATCGTTTATTAGGAAATGCTTGGGGTGAGTTTGCCATCACAAAAGATTTAAAATATAAGTTAAGCTTAAGTTATGACCGCACAGACTGGTTTGATTTCTTCTTTGAACCAGATTATGATCTTGGGTTTTATTACTTGACACAACAAGCTTACCTATCTAATGTAAGAGGTGCTGCTAGTACTATGTTGGCAGAAAACACCCTTAATTTCTCTAAAGAATTTGGTAAACACAAAATTGATGTTTTAGGTGGTTATACCGTTCAAAAAAATCAAGGGAACAATCTGTTCGCTTCTGCTCTTGGCTTAACAAAACCATATTTCAAAGTATTGAGTTCTTCAGTTGAAACAACTGGAGGAAAAGGTGTTGCTCAGGGACAAGATGCAAACACATTGCTTTCGACACTTGGTCGTATCAATTATAACTACGCTGATAAGTATTTGATTACCTTCAATGCTCGTCGTGACGGTTCATCGTTCTTTATTCCAGAAAATCGTTGGGATAATTTCTACTCGGTAGCTGGTGCATGGAACGTAGAAAAAGATATTCAGCTACCTACCGTAATTAATCGTTTGAAATTACGTGCTGGATATGGTGAATTAGGAAACCAAGCTATTCTTGGCTCTCCATACCAAGTTTATAGCTATATCAACTCGAATGTAAATGTGGTGTTCAACAATGCTCTTGTGAATGGTGCAACAACTACACAGCGTTTAGCAGACCAAAACTTGAGATGGGAACGTCGTGAATCAATCAACATTGGTACGGATATAGGTCTTTTGAATGACAAAATTGGTTTGACCGTAGAATACTATGACAATACCAGTCGTAACGTATTGGTAAGAATTCCAATATCTCCATCTTTAGGATTAACAAACGGAGATATTCTTACCAACTTTGGTTCAATCAACAACAAAGGGGTAGAAATTACAGCATCATACCGTAAGAAAGAGGGTGACTTCAAATACGAAGTTTCTGCAAATGCTCAGACATTAAAGAACACCGTACTTGAGTTAGCTAATAATACCCCTATCTATGGTGCGGCAAGTATCACTAAAGTTGGAGGTTCGTTAGGTGAAATTTATGGCTATTTAACGGATGGTATTTTCCAAAATGCAGACGAAGTTAAGAATCATGCTACGCAAACAAATGCAGCTCCTGGCGATATAAGATTCAAAGATATAAATGGAGATGGTGCTATTAGTGCCGACGATAGAGTTTCATTAGGCAATTCAATTCCAACATTCTACTATGGCTTGAATTTCAATGCGTCTTATAAAAACTTTGACTTCTCTTTATTTGCACAGGGACACATGGGTAACAAAGTATTCAACGGCGTATATCGTGACTTGATGGGTGGACAATATGGAAACCACCACGTAGATGAATTAAATTTCTGGACACCAACAAATACCAATACAAATGTTCCTCGTCCAGTAATTGGTGACCCAAATGCCAATGGTCGTGATTCAGATCGTTTTGTTGAATCTGGTGCTTATATGCGTTTACAAAATGCTCAGTTGGGTTACACTGTTCCAGAAAACATTGCGAAGAAAGTGGGAGCTACAAGAATTAGAGCGTATGTATCTGGACAAAATATCTTTATGATTACAAAGTATAAAGGTTATGATCCAGACTTTATGCCAGGAGACGCTAACATTGCTCGTGGATTTGACTATGGTTCGTATCCAAACCCACGTACTATTATGATGGGCTTACAATTAGGTTTCTAACAGTGAGCAGACACGTGATTTATGACAAATAAATCACGTGTTACAAAAATCATATATACAAAAACTACCTTAAATACAATGATTGTATAAAGGAGTACAGGTATTTGACAACTAAAATTAACGACAACATGAAAAAGTATTTTATACTAGCATTATGTGCAGCAAGTCTATCAATGGCTTCTTGTACAAAAGAACTAGAACAAAAAAACCCAAATCAACAAACAACCGATACCTATTGGTTAAGTGCTGATGATGCACTAAAAGGCATTAACGCTGCGTATCAAACACTAATAATTGATGCGGGTTACATGCGTGCTACCCCCATCTTACTAGATACTCGTGGCGATGATATGAGATCTGAAAGTCCATGGGATCAAATGTATAACTCTGGTAAATTCAACATGAACGCAGGTAATGATGCAATCTATGGGTGGGCATTTACGGGATATTATCAAGGTATCAACAGAGCGAATCAGGTGATAGATTTTGCTCCGTCAATCACGATGGATGCAAACTTAAAAAACCGTATTTTAGGACAGGCTTATTTCTTACGTGGTTTATACTTCTACCACCTTGTAAATATGTATGGAAACGTTTCGTTACCTACAACAACGAAGCAACTCTATTTCAAACAAAGCACTCCCGAGGAAGGATGGGCTCAAGTAATTGCTGACTTGAAAAAAGCGAGTGAATTGCTGCCAACTTCTTATGATAATATTACAGGTGCAGACAAAGGACAAACAGGACGTGCTACCAAAGGTGCGGCATTAGGTTTCTTAGGTAAAGCTTATTTATTTAATAAGAAATATACCGAAGCAGAAGCTACCTTCAAGTCTGTCATGGATTTGAATATGTATGATTTAGTTGCCAACTATTCAGATAACTTTGGTATCGCTAACGAAAATAATAAGGAGTCTATTTTCGAAGTTCAGTTCTCGGCAGATGCAGGTGGAAAAGACATGAACTGGGGAGGTGAACCAGCTCCAACTTGGGGTGCTGTATCGGGTAAAGCAATTACTTATGGTGCAAGAGGATTTGGATGGACAGACGTTCAACCTACTCGTTACGTTTACAATGAATTCTTAGTCGAAAAGACCGCTGCAGGTAAATCAGACCCACGTTTAGATGCAACCATATTCTATAACAGACCTGGTATGACGATTTACGGGCAAGATTTTGCTACTTATTACAAAAACAGTGTGAATGACTTAAATGATTTATACTGTAAGAAATACTCGAATGATGGTATCAAAGCAAATGAGTTTGACTGGCGTTCTGGTATTAACGACCGCTTGTTACGTTATTCAGATATTTTGTTGATGTATGCTGAATGTTTGAACGAAAGAGGTGCAACTGCTGAAGCGGTAACGTTTGTACAAAGAGTACGTAGCCGTGTGGGATTGCCAAACCTTGCAACAGTTAAACCAAACATGACGCAGGCACAGTTCAGAGAGCAATTAGCTCACGAACGTCTATTAGAATTCTGTTTGGAAGGACACCGTTTTGACGATATTCGTCGTTGGGGTTGGTTAGAAAACCCAACCAAGTTGGCTGAATTAAAAAGCCACGACCCTGAGTTCAATACTTACAAAGCTGGTCGTGAATTTTATCCAATTCCACAGACAGAAATTAATACGAACCCTGCTGGAGTTAAGCAAAATGCAACTTACTAGAAAATCCTACCTTGCTTAACCTAGTGTAGGACAATCAACCACTACTCCTCTCAACATTCTTTGTTATAAATTAACGGGAAAAGATTTCTAAATAAAGAAGCGTTGAGAGGAGTTTTTACTTCGTACCCAATCATCATGACAAACTATTCAGCCTTTAGTAAAACACTGATTTTTGCAACAATCAGTACTTTGACGTTATGGTCTTGTGGCGATAAAGCTGTAACTCCAGACCCTACGCCCATAACGCCAGTAATACCAGTAGATACCTCTACTCGTAGCGTTAGTATTGCTCCCACGAACTTTTCTGGACCAACTTATTCGGATAATTATACAGGCATTGCCTCGTGGAATCAACGCAGTCAGTGGAACCTTGCCAACGTACATGACCCTTCGGTAGAAAAAAGTGGCGACTATTATTACATGTATCAGACCGATGCTTCTTATGGCAATGCACATGACGGACATGGGCATTACCCTTACAGGCGTTCAAAAGATTTGGTTACATGGGAATATATGGGTGCTGCTTTCACGGACGCTCCTGCTTGGGTAAAAGATTCCTTGAATAACAAAAGGGCGAGAATTGGACTTCCTGCTATTGCGAATCCTTCTTATGGTTTCTGGGCGCCACATATCAAAAAAGTGGGTAACAAATTTCGCTTATATTATGCTATCGTAGTGGATAACCCTATTGTTGGTACAGATAGAAATACCTCTTGGACTGAGCGTGCTTTTATTGGATTAGCAGAGTCGGATGATTTGGCAAGCAATAAATGGACAGACAAAGGAATGGTAGTATGTTCTGAACCTGATGGCGTAAGAAGTTATAACCGTCAGGGAGCAAACGATTGGAGTGGTTACTTCAAATTCAATGCGATTGACCCTAGTTTTATCATCACTCCAACAGGTGAACACTATCTAATTTATGGTTCTTGGCACACAGGAATTGCAGCCTTGAAACTCAACCCTGCCACTGGAAAACCTGATAAATTATCGACTATCGACGATTATGGAGTACGCATTGCAGGGCGTGGAAATATTGCCACTAACCGCTGGCAAGCATTAGAAGCTCCCGAAATTGTGTATAATGAAAATACGGGCTACTATTATTTGTTTGTCGCTTATGACGGGCTTGATGTTCCGTATAATACTCGTGTATCTCGTTCTAAATCCATCACTGGCCCTTTTGTGGGAATTGATGGAGGAAATGTAACAACAGGAGCAGAATCGTTTCCGACAGTGACGCACCCGTACGCCTTCAAAAATTCAAATGGTTGGGTGGGAATTTCGCACTGTTCGGTTTTTCAAAATCCTGATACCAAAGAATGGTTTTATGCTTCGCAAGGGCGTTTACCTGCCAACGTAGCGGGTATTAATGCCTCAAATGCTGTAATGATGGGACACGTACATAAAATGTATTGGACCACAGACGGATGGCCAGTCTTAGACCCACAACGTTACGCCGCTGTTCCTCAGGAAACTGTACCAGAATCGTATTTCACAGGTATTTGGGAGATGATTACACTAAATTATGCGTATGGAGTACAGCAAACGCCTAGTCTCGTTTCTTTGACATCCACCAAAATTGTAAAAGGAAGTACGGGCAATACCATCGGAACTTGGTCATTCGATAAGGCAACGAATACGCTCACCATTTTAAATGACAAATTTATCGTTGCCAAATCATGGGATTGGGAAGCAACGCCTCGCAAAGTAACGCTTACCTTAACGGGTATCAACAGTTCTGGAAGAGCCGTTTGGGCAAAAAGATTGTAACTATTACCAGAAAGCTTATTCACTTTTGAATGGATTTATCTCTGTCTAAAAGTGAATAGGTTTCTCACCCCTTAAATTTATAGCTTGCATTGCAGTAAACTCAGTTATATAACAAATCCAAAAACAATTTCAATGAAACGTTTATCAATTTTATCGGGCGTACTATTCGCTCTGACCTTATTTTCTTGTGCCAAAATTGAAGATAATGGTACGAATCCTCAGGTAAAGGAAGAAGCAACCGTAGTAGGAAATGTGCCTTCGCACGACCCTAGTACCATTGTGAAAAGTGGTGTAAACTACTATGTTTTCACAACGGGGGATAATATCCCAATGACTTATTCGGCCAATCTTGCAAACTGGTCATGGGGAACATCAGTATTTACAAGTACGCCTAGTTGGATTCCAACGGCAGTACCAGGGTTTACTAAAAACTTTTGGGCTCCAGACGTAGCTTGGTTCAACAACCGTTGGAATATGTATTATTCATGTTCTACGTTTGGTTCGGCGGTTTCGGCAATTGGTTTAGTGACAGCTCCTTCTATTTCTCAGTCGGCAGGCACAACATGGACAGACCGTGGCAAAGTAGTTGCCTCAACATCCGCTTCCGATGTAAACGCAATCGACCCTTCTATTTTGGTAGATGGTTCAAATGTTTACATGGCTTATGGATCGTGGCACGCTGGTATTGGTGTTGTTCAAATTACTCCATCAACAGGCAAACCATCGGGTACACGTACCATTGTTGCAGGTGGAAGTAATGCCTCTTGGGAAGCTCCTTGTTTAATTAAAGAAGGTAGCTACTACTATTTATTTGTGAATCGTGGCAATTGTTGTCAAGGAGTAAACAGTACTTACTACATTGTGGTAGGTCGTTCAACAAGTCCATTCGGTCCATTTGTGGATAAAACTGGAAAAACTCTTACTGCTGGAGGTGGAACAACCGTTTTAGCTACACAAGGAAAATACATTGGACCAGGTCATATTTCTCGTATTACAGGTACACAAAAAGGAGCAGTACATTATTATGACGGAACGGATTCTGGAAATCCAAAACTTGAAATTGTCAACTTTACTTGGACAAGTGGTTGGCCAACTATTTCATACTAAGCAAATGATGCTAATTTTTTCTAACATACTTACTTCTAAAATTCCTAGCAGATTTTTGCTAGGAATTTTCTTCCTTATCTCCTTAGTTGCTTGTAAAAAACAGGCATCTGAAACGGCTTTGAGCTTCACGGCTATTCCCTCCTCCGAAAGTCATATTACCTTTAATAACCAAATTGCAGAAAGTGATTCGGTGAATTTTTATACCAACGAATACATGTACATCGGCTCTGGAGTGGGCGTTGGCGACTTCAATAACGACGGCTTTCAAGATGTATTTTTTGCAGGAAGTCAGGTCGATTCTAAATTATACCTCAACAAAGGAACAGGCTTTACCTTTGACGATATTAGTGAAAAAGCAGGCATTGGGCATACCACTTGGTGTACAGGTGTAAGTATTGTCGATATTAACGAAGACGGAAAACAAGATATTTACGTCTGTGTTTCGCATGAGAAAACTGCCGAAAAACGCAAAAACCACCTCTATATTAACCAAGGAAATAACACAGAAGGGATTCCTACTTTTAAAGAACAAGCTAACGAATATGGTTTAGCAGATACGAGCTACTCCACCCAAGCCACTTTCTTCGATTATGACAAAGATGGTGATTTGGATATGTATCTACTTAATCATCAATTATTTAATCCGCAACCCAACAAACTTGTCTCACGAGATTCTTCTGGTAATTCCCCCGCAGCAGATAAACTGTATCGTAATGAAGGGATAAACCCTACACTCAAGCACCCAACCTTCACCGATGTTTCTAAAGAAGCGGGTATTCTGGAAGATGGCTACGGCTTAGGAATGGTTATTTCGGATGTGAACAACGACAATTATCCCGATATTTATGTAGCGAATGACTACTTGAGTAACGATAATTTGTGGATAAATCAACAAAATGGTACGTTCAAAAATGGGATTGCTAAAGCCTTAAAACACCAGAGTTATAACAGTATGGGCGTAGATGCCGCTGATATTAACAACGATTTACTTCCTGATTTTGCGGTGTTGGATATGGCTCCGAATACCAACGAACGCAAAAAAATGATGGCAATGGGTTTTAGTCCCGAAAAGTTTGACATTCAACAGCAGTTG
>JARXAV010000055.1 GCA_029865665.1 Flectobacillus sp.
TAAACTAGTTATTGGACTTCTGATTGTATCTATCCTCGTTTGGTGGATGTACATTTTACAAGAAATCCTCATTTTGATTTCATTTGCAATTCTCTTTTCGCTCTTGTTATTTCCTTTATGCAATAGACTCGAAAAATGGAAGTTTCCACGCACCTTAGCGATTTCGTTGTGCCTAATTATTAGCACAGCCATTGTTGCAGGACTCATCTTTCTTGTTTTCATGCAAATTGCGAATTTTTCTGACGACTTTCCCACCTTTCAGAAAAAAGGTATGGTAATAATTGACAACCTTCAATCTTGGGCTTCTAAATACCTTCAAATCAGTCGTAGAAAACAAGTAACGGAGTTGAGAAAGCAATCGTTGTCCCTGTTGCAAAATGGTGGAACTGTCGTTACCAACTTCCTTGCCTCAATGGCTAACTCCCTGTCATCGGCAGTATTAGTACCTATTTTGACCTTCTTTTTCCTACTATATCGAGACTTTTTCAAAAAGTTTTTTTATCGAGTATTTGGGATTAGAAACCGAAAACGAATTGATTTGATTTGTACGAAGATTTATAAAGTCGTTCAAGGATATATCGTGGGATTAATGTCGGTTATTTTAATTGTAGCAGTCTTAAATACCATTGGCTTAATGATTCTGGGGATAGACTATGCCATTTTCTTCGGAACATTAGCCGCATTTTTGTTACTTATTCCCTACATCGGTATTATGATTGGTTCTTTGCTTCCAATTTTACTTGCTTTAATCACCAAAGATTCTTACCTCTATGCCGTAGGAGTTGCTGGCGTATTCTTCTCGGTACAGTTTTTAGAAGGCAATTTTATTACACCGTATATTGTAGGCTCAAAAGTAAGTGTAAATCCTCTCGCTGCTATGATTGGCTTGGTACTTGGCGGACAACTTTGGGGTATCTCAGGGTTGATTTTAGCTCTTCCTTTCATTGCCATTTTGAAAGTAATTTTCGACCACGTAGATGCCTTAAAACCTTATGGATACTTACTTGGAGAAGCTGAAGTGAAAGACGGCGGGGCTCTATTAGACTAATTCACTAAAAATCAGTACATTAACCTAAAATATTTGACTTTAAAAAGCTTATAATCAGCTAAAACTATACAAAAAAGCATAGTTTTAGCTGATTATAAGCTTATATCTGGCTAAAACATTGTATTTTTACCTACTTTTAGCTAATTATACGACTATTCTTTGCTAAAATTTTCAACAGATAACCATCTAAAAGGAATAGATATGGAGAAAGTTATTGGAAGAGCGTATGAGAAAACCATTCTCAAAAAAATAGTGGCTAGTACACAGGCTGAATTTGTAGCAGTGTATGGTCGAAGAAGAGTAGGTAAAACTTTTTTAGTTCGTCAGTTTTTTAATAACGAGTTTACTTTTCAAATGACAGGGATTGCTAATGTTTCATTAGCACAACAATTAGCCAACTTTCACAATGCCTATCTTAGTTATTCAACTACTCATCAAGCCGTTCCCAAAGACTGGTTTGAAGCATTTCAATATCTGAAAGAGTTGATAACAGAAAGCTCCAACGATAAAAAAGTAATTTTCATTGATGAATTACCTTGGTTAGATACTCCTCGCTCGAACTTTGTTTCGGCACTAGAGCATTTTTGGAATAGCTTTGGAGCTCATCAAGATGGCTTAACATTTATTGTTTGTGGTTCGGCAGCATCTTGGATGCTTAATAAATTAATCAACAATAAAGGCGGTTTACATAATCGAATCACTAAAAAAATTGAATTACATCCCTTCTCTCTTCCAGAAGTTGAACAATATTTAATAGCCAAAAACATTTATTTAGACCGCTATCAAATTCTTCAACTCTATTTTGTAATGGGTGGTATTCCTTTCTATCTGAACGAAATAGAAGAAGGCTTGAGTGCATTTCAACTGATTGATAAAATTTGTTTTTCTTCAAATGGACTTCTTTGGTCTGAGTATTCCAACTTATTCCAATCGCTTTTTGACGAAGCATCGGTACATTTAGCAGTCATTGAAATACTAAGTAATAAAGCAAAGGGGATGACACGAGAAGAGCTTATTAAACAAGGCAAATTAACCAATGGAGGCTCATTGACCAACGTATTAAAAGAGTTAGAAGCTAGTGGGTTTATTAAACGCTACCTCCCATTTAATCATAAACTGGCAAATAGCCTTTTTCAATTAACAGACCCCTATTCCTTATTCTATCATAAATTCATCAAGAATGCCAGAGCAACAGGTGAAAACACATGGATAAATCAACTGAATAGCCCTAAATGGAGAGCTTGGAGTGGCTATGCGTTTGAATATGTATGTATGAGCCATATTGAGCATATCAAGAAAGCATTGGGAATCCAAGGGATATATACCGAAATTTCATCTTGGGTAAGTAAACAGCATGAACAGGGAGCGCAAATTGACTTATTAATTGATAGAAAAGATAATGTGATTACAATTTGTGAAATCAAGTATAGTATTGACCCGTATGAAATCACCAAATCGTATGCAGACAGCCTAAGAAACAAATTGAGTGCGTTTAGAAGTGAATCGAAAACTCGTAAAACAATTTTCTTGGCAATGATTAGCACCTTTGGGATAAAAGAAAATAAACACTCCCTAGGGCTTGTTCAAAATAATATCACGATGGATGCCTTGTTTACCTAGTTTTATACGTAAAAACTAGGTAAACTTTCACCTCCTACAAACTCAATAATTCTTTAAAACGAATGGCTTGACGACGAGAAATTTCAATCTTTTCACCACTATCACGCAAGGTAACTTGTAACCCTCCCGAAAACCACGGCTCAATTTTAGCAATGAATTTAAGGTTAATAATGTGTTTACGATTAGCACGGAAGAAAACTTTGGGGTCTAGGCGGTCTTCTAAGGCATTCAACGATTTCAGCACCAATGGCTTCTGGTCGTCAAAATATAGCCTAACATAGTTACCCATTGATTCAAAAAGGCGTACGTTTCCAAGACGAACAAACCAGCATTTTTCCCCATCTTTCACGAATACTTGATCGTTTTCGCTCAGTAATGCGGTATTTTCTTTGACAGATTCCGTAATTTTTTTCTGACGGTCAAACTCCTCCTCTACCTTTTGAACAGCCTCACTCAAGCGATGCAATTCAATTGGTTTCAAGAGATAATCAAGAGCATTGAATTCAAAGGCTTTTATCGCATATTCGTCATAAGCGGTCGTAAAAATGACTTCAGGCACATTGCCATCCAATTCTGCCAATAAATCAAACCCTGTTTTTCCTGGCATTTGAATATCCAAGAACAACAAATCAGGATGTAATTCGTCGATTAACTGCATCGCCTCATCGGCATTAGCCGCTTCTCCAACGATATTAATTTTTGGGAAATTTTCTAATAAACGTTTTAATTCATTTCTTGCCAGACGTTCATCGTCCACAATAATTGCTTTCATATTCTTAGTATTTTTTGTTCGGTTCTAGTAAGTCCTTGATGAATGTATAATGATGAATGCGTAATGGTCAATACTCCGTCCCATTTTGTTCACCTTGAATTCAGAAGCTACTACATCTCCCTCATAAAGACCTAATAACCCGTTAATTGAATCCAAAATCTAACATTCAAAATTCAACTTCTCTACTTTATTTCGGTAATGGAATTTTAATTTCAGCGGTTACTACATTTTCGGAAGCCTGATAAATCGAAAAGGTAGATAATGAGCCAAAGAGCAATTCTAAGCGATGTGCTGTATTTTCAAGACCAAAACCACCCGAATCGGTTGTCTCTAAGATACCTGTGTTGCTAATCAACATAATCAGATAACCTTGTTCAATTTTGGATTCTAGGCGAACAAAGCCCCCTTTTACAGGCTTGGAAACACCGTGTTTTATGGCATTTTCTACCAATGTTTGCAACAACATCGGAGGCACTTGATAAATCAAGGTTTCACTGGAAATGTCTTTTTCTACTCGCAGTCGTTCTTCATATCGAATTTTTTCGAGGGCCAAATAATCTTCTACCGTCCGAAGCTCCTCCGACAAAGCTACTGTTTTTCGACGATCCGCCAAGAGCGAACTCCGCAAGATATTCGATAACTGCGTAACGGCCTTTTGGGCTTTAGTTGGGTCTTCTAAAATCAAGGCTCTGATGCTATTGAGTGCATTGAACATAAAATGAGGATTCATCTGAGCTCTCAAGACCTTCGATTCAGTTTCTCGTACCGAAGACTCCAATTTTAGCTTCTCTACTTCCACCTCTGATTTTCGTTCAAAATAGTGCGACGCATAGTAAAAGAGCGTCCAAATCATTAAAGGTTTAATGAAAAAGAAAATATATTGTAAAATAAAAAACGGCGACCAAAAATTAACATGTTCACGATCTTTCAGTAAATAAGCATCAATCGGTAAATTCACCAAAACCATCAGGAAAGACATCAGAAAGACAGCCCCAATAATACGAGGAATCACCAAATTAATGGGCATCTCTACCCAATCAAATTTACGAATGATTTTTCTGAATTTATGAGTTAATACAATGGCTAATACCGTATCAATAATGGTCATAATGAACCAATCAATTGACCAGCCATAACTATTTATATAAATGAGTGCTTCATTAGCCAGCCACGATAACCAGCCAAGCGTTTGCAACATCCAATACAACTTTGCTCTTGACATACATACTAGGATAAACTTGTTGAGTGTTAGGATTGCTCACAAGTTAGTAAAAGAAAGAAAAAGAAAGGTCTAAAAATGACTAAGTGGAAAAACTGCTGGATAAATGGTTTATAACGTAGTCGAAAAAAAAGTAGTCAGTAAAAACGCCATTCAATGGATGGATTTTTACTGACTACTCAAAATATCATTCATACAATTATGCTTCGAAATTTTCCAGCCCAAATAAGTGAGAAACATCACATTCTAATTCGGCAAAGAATTTTCCTGTTTCATAATCATAAATTAATTTATACAAACATAAGTTAGCGTGTGGAAAGCTATCCATCTCATGCAGAGGACGTTCCAAAAGCATGGTCAACAAAATACGTATAGCTCTACCGTGCATTGCTACCAATACCACTTCTTCTTCTGGACGAGATAGGATTAAATCAAAAACAGGCTTTTGACGATTGATAACGTCTTGAGGGCTTTCGCCACCTTCGGCAGGCATGGCTGTATTTCCAGAAACCCAATTATCAATCAAATTAGCATAATACGAATCATCTTTACTATTTGGAATTTTGCCTTCACGAATCCCCCAACTAATCTCATTTAAGCCCTCATGTTGTTCCCAAGTTAGCCCATCTTCAATAAAACCATTGACAGATTGATGCGTTCTTTTTAAGGCAGAAGTATAAACTTTATGGAAAGGCACTTGTTTGTAAGCCTCATAAAAAGCTGCTGCTTGGGCTTGCCCTAATTCGTTCAAATCAGAATCAATCCCACTTCCTTGCACAACACCCTGACGATTACAAGCGGTTTCGCCATGGCGGATAAGATATATTGTTTTTTGTGTTGGTTTATCTCCTTGATTATTAGTCATAAATTCAATCGTATTAGTATGAAATTTTACGCAAAAGTACGGTTTTTAGACTGTAATA
Organism: Flectobacillus sp.; assembly: GCA_029865665.1. The sequence continues at coordinate 5,583 of JARXAV010000055.1, forward strand.
TTCTTGCTTTTCAGAAGCTAATTTGAAAATTTAATTTTTTTATGGTTTCTATCTATTTATTTTATATCTTTGAGTATTCACAAGAATGTATCCTTATCTTTTATAGACATCAAAATATGTTAACCCAATCTTTTGATGCTCCGTCGTTTACTTACTTACAAAACATGCCTAAGAGTTGCGAAGTAGTTAAATAGTCGTATTTTAAAATTATACTTTTCGTTCGCTCATTACGTAGTAGAATGTTACTAATAATCTTGTAAAGATTAACCACTTTTGAAACTATCCATCTCCTTGTTATCGTTCTGATAATAGAGGTGTTCTTGGTATTTTAAAGGCTGGAATATTTTTCAAATTTTGTAACATTTTAAAGATTTACCGTATCAATGATTAATACAAGCTATACGCTAGAGGAGTTAAACAAGTTCGGTCAAAATAGTTTGGCTGGCCACGTTGGAATCGAATTTATCAGTATCGAGTCAGATTGCTTAATTGCAAAAATGCCCGTAGATAAACGTACCCAACAACCATTTGGTTTATTACACGGTGGAGCATCGGCAGTATTGGCTGAAACCATTGGAAGTGTAGCCTCTTGGCTTTGTTTAGAAGACCCTAGTAAACAAGTAGCCGTCGGTGTTGAAATCAATGCCAATCATTTAAAATCTGCTCGTGATGGATATGTATATGCTAAATGTATGCCCCTACGTTTAGGCAGGAATACCCATGTTTGGGACATCCGTATTACAAACGAAAACGAAGAATTGGTTTGCGTAAGCAGACTAACGACCATGATTATTGAAAAAAAGTAAGAAGTACCCAATACAACCCTAACAGTAAAAATAACCCAAAAGCGTAACATTAATGGAAACATTATGTTACAAATTAAAATGAAATCCATCTATGCTATTTTTTTAATAGAATAGTTGTGTTTCGGCGATTACTGACCCCATAAAAAACTAGTAAAACTAAAAAGCGTAATTCGTACGCATGTAAAGAGTATGACTCCGTATTTGGAAAATCATGTTTCTGTCAAGCATCAGACCGTCGATGTGCTTTGGCATGGAGCTGTCACAGAGGGACACCCTGTGGCATTATGGAGACTTCCTCGTACCACGGAAAAGCAATTATTAATTGACCTTTCCTGTAATGTCTCCACTAGGAAAATTGATTTAGAAGAACTACCCTCTGGCTTTGCCATTAGCCCTTTTGAAGGGGAATCGTTGTTTCTAAAAGCTGACTTGTATTACTGTTTCTCTGCTGATTTAGAAGAACAGGCATCTGTGTATTCGAGTACGTACGAAGCTGAAATCTTCGAGAAAAAGTGTTTAGAACACTGGGACGAAAAGCAGTTTTTTACGCAGGAATTAAGCCCAATTGTGGCCACTGAAAAGAAAAAATTCACCTATCCAAGTTTCCCGTCTTTATACGATGAAGAGGTATTTGGAGATATGGTGAAACAAGCAGTAGCTCAAATTGAACAAGGGAAAATGCAAAAAGTGGTACTTTCTCGTACCAAAGAAATCAGTTTGCCCGAAAATTTTGAGTTGATTGAAGCATTCAATAAGTTGTGTGTTGCTTATCCTGATGCCTTCGTTTCGGTTGTTTACTTACCTGAAACAAAAGAAATTTGGATGGGTGCTACTCCAGAAACGCTTATTAGCGTAGATAAAGAAGGTATTTTCAAAACAATGTCTCTTGCGGGAACACAATCGGCTTTGGATGAAAAAGGTGATTTTATCGCTCCAGTTGATATTCGTTGGTCACATAAAGAGATTGAAGAACAAGCATTCGTTAGTCGTTATATCATCGGTTGTTTCAAAAAAATCCGTTTACGTGAATATCACGAAAGCGGCCCTAAAACCGTAATGGCAGGCAATTTAATGCACCTTCGCTCTGATTTTAAGGTAGATGTGAATGAAGTTAATTTCCCCCAACTAGGAACGGTAATGACTGAATTATTGCACCCTACTTCAGCCGTTTGTGGAATGCCTAAAAAGCCTGCAATTGATTTTATTGCAGGAAATGAAATGCACGATAGAGAATTTTATAGTGGCTTCTTAGGCCCTGTAAATATCAATCAGGAAACGTCTTTATTTGTCAATTTAAGAACCATGAAGATTCAGGGAAATGACGCTACGTTATTTGCAGGTTGTGGTATCACCACCGATTCTGACCCTGTAAAGGAATGGAAAGAAACAGAGATGAAATGTCAAACATTATTACGTGTAATTTTATAGTGTTATATCGAAATTAACTAAAAGCTCGGTCTTCGTATAGGAAGTACCGAGCTTTTTAGTTGAAGGTTAAATCTTTGATTATCCACTGCTTACGTATAATACCATCGTTAATTTTAGGCATCCAATTAGGGCCTTCTTTTAGGATGCGAATGGCCTCATCATCTACTTGTTTATTAATGGATTTTTCAATAGAAAATTTAGCTAAACTACCATCTTCACGAACGCTAAATTTCACCCTAACGATTCCTGATACATCCAACGAAGCCTTTACTTTTTGTATCGCTTTACTTACATATTCTTCATATTCTTCTGGACTAACACTCGGCTGTGCATCGTGATTAGCTGGATCATATTGCCATCCTTTCTGTTTGTTAGGATTTATCATAAATACCCTCGATTTAGGCATTGGTACACCAATAAATGTATTAACAGAGCCAGTCGAAATATCGGAACCAAGAAAGCGATCACTCGATCCGATACAATTATCATATTGCGATATTCTTTCTAAAAAAGCTTTCGATGGGGCAATAAAAGGCTTTGTCACCACAGCATTTAATTCTTCTTTTAAATGAAACATCGTATCATTTAAAGAAAAATAGCTAGAAAGTGCATTAAAATTTGAAGGTGATAAAGAATCTTGCTTAGGAAATCCTGAGTTGTCGATTGTAGTCTGGTGTCGTGAACTTTTTCCTTCTACTAAAGCCACCTCTTCTCGAACAAGCGTATCTTTTAGTAGTTCGCCAAAGAGACTATCTGGTGCTATCATATCTGGCATCATCAACTGTATCATACTCACTTTTGGTATATCCTGAGGAGATGAAACCGTTGCAAGAACGTCTTTGGTTTTTGAACGAATCGCTACTAGAGGGTGTAAGGGCTGTTTAGGTTGCGTTTTTTGTACGGTAGTCACACTCGGTAGGGTATTGTATGCCGTTGGATTTTCTTGTTTTAATCCCCACCAGTAACCTAACGCCCCACAACATAGCAATAACACCGCTGCCGCCGACCAGCGAATAGGTTGAAAAGGGATAATCCCTTTCTTTTCCTCTACGGCAATACGTTGATTTAAGCGTTCCTGCAACGATTCTTGAATGAGAGAACGTTCGATATTTTGCTCATGTAAGGCACGAAAACCTTCTACCGCATCCGACAAAGCCGAATTACGTAGTAGCTCTTTCTCAAAAGAATAAGTCTCTTCACGAGATAATTCTCCTGCTAAATAAGCCTGAATATATGCTACCGATATGTGATTACCCTCGTTCAATGCAATTTTTTAAATTTCGTTTACCGTTTTGTAGATAACTCTTTACTTTAGACAGTTCATAGCCTGTTTCCGTTACAATTTCTTGATAGGTTTTTTCTTTTAAAAAGAACAGTGATATGGTCTGCTGTTGTTCTTTTCCAAGGGCTTCTAAACATTTATCCAAACGAGTAAGATTACCCTCTAAATCCCATTCATCTGTAAGATGCTGATTGTCTATTAATTCCATAAAAGGAATTACATTTTCTTCTTCGTTGTCTGGCGGGTTATCGTTATAATCAGTTGAAGGAACAAAAAGATTCTTTTTACGAAGTTGCATCAAACAATAATTCCGACTCAATGTCGCCAACCAACTCGGAAAATTTTCGACTTCGTGCTTTCGGAGTTTTTCAATTAATTCTTCAAAAATCTGCATGGTGGCATCTTTTGCCTCCTCTTCGTCTTTAAAATACTTAAAACAAATCCCAAAAACGAGTTCCATTTGAGGTTCATAGAGTTTTCCGAGAATAGCCAAGTCGCCTGTCTGACGGTATTTTGTCAGCAAGTCCTGAGAAGATGGGGTGCTATGTTTTTTTCCGAAAAACAACATTGAACGAATTTATGAAAAAAAAATAGCATTCTTTTATGGAATCTCAAATGCCTTTGCATCTTACTCTCGAATACTAAACAAATACTACCATGAGACAATTTGCATTAAGCTGTTTTTTATTACTTACCTCTTTATTGACCTTCGCCCAAGAAAGAATAGTAGAAGGAAATGTTATCGACGAAAATGGACAACCCTTAATTGGTGTAACCATTCGTCTAAAAGGGACAAAAAGAGGAACTGTGACAGATACCATAGGACATTATCGCCTAAGTATTCCTAAAAAATTCAACACCTTGCTTTTTGATTATGTAGGCTATCAATCAGAATCCGTTTCGGCACTTGATAAAAAAGTCGTGAATGTACAACTTCGGATTAGTACTACACCGCTACAAGAAGTGGTAGTGGTTGGTTATGGTGCTGCACACAAAAAGCAAGATTTGACATCGTATGTGGTAAGAGGAAAAAACAGTAGTGTCCAATATCAACCAATAAGTACTCCGGTTATGTCAGGAGATGACGGTTTCAGCAAAGAAGAATACGCCTCAGAAAAAGAAGTGGGTTTCAAAAGCACAGCTAAAGACCCTCTAACGACCTTTTCGATTGATGTAGATAGAGCAGCTTACACCAATGTTCGCCGAATGATTTTTCAAAATGGTCATTTACCTGATAAAGATGCCGTTCGGGTGGAAGAAATGATTAACTATTTTGACTATCATTATCCACAACCTCATGGTAATGACCCTGTTTCTATTTCAACCGAAGTATCGACATCGCCTTGGAACAAAGGACTACAGTTGATTCGCATTGGCTTACAGGCAAAGAATATTCCAACGGATAATTTACCTGCTTCCAACTTAGTATTCTTGATAGATGTTTCTGGTTCTATGAACACTCAGAACAAATTACCTTTGGTAAAAACGGCCTTCAAACTCTTGGTCGATCAGTTACGAGAACAAGACAAGGTATCCATTGTCGTTTATGCAGGGGCTGCGGGCTTGGTACTCCCTCCTACTTCGGGTAAAGAGAAAAGTAAAATTAAAGATGCTTTAGAAAACCTAAGTGCAGGCGGTTCTACGGCTGGTGGCGAAGGCATTAAATTGGCGTATCAAACAGCTCTGCAACATTTTGTAGCAGGAGGAAATAACCGTGTCATCATGGCAAGCGATGGCGATTTTAACGTGGGTGTTTCGGGAGTAGATGAGTTAGAAAAACTAATCGAAGAAAAACGTCAAACAGGCGTATTCCTGTCGATTCTAGGCTTTGGAATGGGCAACTATAAAGATAATCGCATGGAAAAATTATCCGACAAAGGCAATGGAAACTATGCCTATATCGACAATTTATTGGAGGCTCAAAAAGTATTCGTCAAGGAATTTGGAGGTACGCTATTTACCGTCGCCAAAGACGTAAAACTACAAGTAGAGTTTAATCCTGTCTATATCCAAGCCTATCGTTTAATCGGCTATGAAAATAGAGCCTTAGCCAACGAAGACTTTAAAAACGATGCTAAGGATGCAGGCGATATGGGGTCAGGTCATACGGTTACGGCCATTTACGAAGTTGTTCCCCGAAATATCGATAGCCCTTATTTAGTTGATAAACTTAAATACCAACTGAACTTAACACCAATAGGCAGTAATTCTAACGAATTATGTACCGTAAAAATGCGTTACAAAGAACCCGATGCCAACATGAGTCAGCAAGTAGAAGTAGTGGTCAAAAATGAAGAAATCCCTTTTGAAAAAGCCTCTGAAAATTTCCGTTTTGCAGCAGCCGTAAGCGAATTGGGTTTGTTACTCCGTAAATCAGCTTATAAAGGAAGTGCTAGTTACAACAACGTCATCGAGGTTGCGAGCAAGGCATTAGGAAAAGACGAAGAAGGCTACCGAGCAGAATTTATCAAATTGGCAAAAACAGCTCAGTTAATAGAACAAACAGACACAAAGGGGAAATAACATTTAACTGGCTCTAAACCGTTTTCATCTATCCGATTTTAGTCTGCCCTATCGTAGAAAACAAACGTATCTACTCCTAATTTAACTACAAGTTCTACGGATATGTAAAACGAAGAGGTTGTGTAAAAGTGTAGAGTTTAAAGCATCTTGTTCCAAATAATATTCTATTAAACCGTGTTTTAAGAAATATTATTGGGATGTTTTATTATTTATTAATCATAAAACGTCTGTCTTTAGCTTTAATCCGAGCGACGGTCGCTCATAAACTTTTAACTTCTTACACACCTTCTTCTTTCGTAACGTTATCAAACCTCTTTAGGTAATACTCGATACAGATAAGGCGGTTTATTGGCTGTACCTGTAAACTTCTTTTCCAAACGTTCTAAGATATTGAAATCCAGCATTTTTTTCTGGAAATTATTTCGTCTAAACGGTTCTTGCAAAACGGTTTCATAAACATCTTGCATATCTTTCATCGTAAACGTTTCTGGCAACAATTTGAATGCTAAGCG
>JARXAV010000207.1 GCA_029865665.1 Flectobacillus sp.
TCTGTTAAGGAGTAGGTGGTTGTAAATTGAGGTTTAACCGAAACACTAAAAGGCGACTTGGTAGCAGTATATTCTTTTCCATCCGAGAATTTGAAGGTCCACGGAGCATAAGAGGTAAAGGCGATAGCGACTTTGGTAGAGTCGTTATAATTAATATCCTTATCTCCCGAAATAGTTGCAGTCGACAAAATATTCGGTAAGGCCTTCGTTATTACTTTTGGTGTATAATTCCAGCAATCTCCCATTCTATTGAGAGAGCGATACACTCCTGAATTGTTAACGTCTAAACTAGCTTTGGTAGCTGTGGTGAGGTAATTGCCATCTCTTTCCCATAAATAGCTGATAGCCGTATCTTGGGTTGTTTTAAGCGTGATTGTTTTCCCTTGACAGAACAGAGCAGAATCAGCATAATTGATGGTGTTGGGCACTTTAATAGATTTAATAATCAAATCATTGGAAGTTCCTTGACATTTACCTTGCTGTGCTTTTAGGGTATAAGTACCTCCTTCCCTGATATTTATAGGGATGTTGAATGTTCCAGCTTCATTTGGTATAAATACGCCATTTATTTGCTCTTTACCATCTTTAAATATTTGGTAGCTGGCGTTAGTTGAACTCGTTGTTGATAAACCAGACAAGTCTCCATTAATAGTGGTATTATCGCTGTCGCATAACTTCCCTTCTATTTCATCTGTTAAGGTTATCGTCATGTTACTAAGGGTAATTTTATAAGGAGAACTCTTTGCGATACAGCCTCCTTTATAAGTTGTTTCTAGTATGTATGTTCCAGACTCCTTTACTAGAAGTGTACTCGGATTATCATTGGAATATAATGTTCTGTAAAGCATCCCATCTTTTTTCCAGTTGTAAACAATGGGGCGTTGAGATGGAGAATCATAGTCTGCATAAATCACGGTGGAATCGGCACAGATAGTTGTATTTTGAGTAGCAGTACTTCCTAAATTAATGGTCGAACTCACTTTAATGGTCATATCTCCATAGCGATAAGTTGTTTTGGTGCCGTTGCTAAAAGTTACTTCATCGGTAACATAATATATACCTGCACTCTTCACATATAGGATGATAAACCTTGTTGCAGTGATATTTATTGTTGGATTAACGATGGCTCTTTCATTTCTATAAACAGTAGTTATATGGCTTTTAATGGTACTGGAGTTATATGCAGTAGAGGCATACAGACGAACGACGGTGTTGGTATCACATACTTCAATGATTTTGTTTGCGTGATCATAAGACCCACTATAATCAAGAGAACCACCGTTCACAGGTGGACTACTCGGTTTTTTGGTGAAGTTAACGATATTGGTAACAGCTTCGCAATCGCCCTTTATTATTTTTAAGAAGTATTTCCCTTCATCATTAATCTTGAATGATGGAGCATATCCTTCCTTATAAAGAACATTATCTTTATATAGCTTACTAGTTCCAGTACTTAAACTCTTTTCGTAAATGCTCGCTGTTCCATCTGAATATTCAGAAATCTCTGCCGTTAAAGAAACTGCCTTACTTGAATTCTGTTTGATAATCAAGGTATCTGAACTTGCTTTACATTGCCCATTGATGGCCTCTACTACATACTTTCCAGGAGTAATCGCATATATACTAGCACTCGTCGGTAAGAGCGTAATACCATCACGCTTCCAAGAATACTGAGTATTGGGTGGGCTACTCGTATATAAAGTAATATAATCTTTAAAACAGCCAATTTGATAGGTTTTATCATCTGTATTTATCACTGGTTTTTCTATTTGTCCAATAACAATCTCTTTACTGAAGCTTGATTTGCAACCGTTATTATCAATTCCAATAAATGTATATTTCCCTGTTTTAGAGGCTGTTATAAATGTACTTGTTGCATTTTTTAGAGTGTCACCATTTAAGTACCATTGTTTGGTATTGTAAGAAGTAGTATAGTTTGAGAGCCTTAAAGATAAAGCAGTACACCCACTCTTATTGTTGTAACCGTTTGCATTCACAATGGCATTGCTACTTGTATTGTGAGTAAATATATATTGATACCCCACTCCACTAACTCCATCTTCTGATTCTATATAGATGGGGTACTGATAACCGGCCGTCAAACCACTTACTTTAATAGGGCTTTTGGTAGCTGTACCAACCACCACTTTCCTATAAGAATATACACCTGTTTCATCATAATAGCCATTATTATAATAGGCTCTGAATAGCGTACCCGATTTGAAGTTACCTGTGGTTTTGAAGGTAATATCAGCAGTTTGTTCGGCACAGATATACGTTTCCTTATAGTCTGATGAGATACTCCTACAACTATCTGTTGTATTCACAAAGACTTGGGTTGTTGTGGACATAACACATGAACCACTACTTGGATATACTTTAACTTGATAGATGCCTGCATCTTTTGCCGTAACATTGCTGAGTGAGAGGTAGCGATTATAAGAACTGCTACCAGGACTTAGGAAAGTTGAATAGCTGACGGTTTCTGTACTATCAGTCAAAGGCTTGGAAATAACTTGCTTGTATAGTTCAAAATTAGATCCTGCACAAATGGCGAACGATTTGGCTAGTGAGAAGGCTGGGGATTCTTCCACGGTCACATTTGTTTGAGCTGTAAAAGTACAACCAGTCTTATCAGTAGCTGCTAGTTTATAGATACCAGCTTGATTTTTAGTTGTTTTTAGTATAACAGGAGCTAGAAGGGTACTCTTAAAATTATTCGGACCAGTCCAATTGTACGTACTTGTAGCATCCCCAGTAGCTTGTAGTTTCAGACTATCGCTTGTACATGCCTTTATAGAAGAGGCCAACGAAACTCCGATGGTTACTTTATTAGAACTGATCCAACAATCATTCACTAGTGCCTCTACTTGATAAATCCCCTCTTTGGTTACAGATAAAATGGTATCACTCGCAGTCAGAGCAACACCATCTAGATTCCATTTATAGCTATTTGTGCTTACTTTATTAACGGTTAGTTTAATAATGTTATCATTACAACTCTTTGCTAAATTAAGTTGTGGAATATCTATATCAAGTGTATTAGAACTTCCCAAACAGCCATTAGCCATTACTTCCACCTGATAAACGCCCCCTTTGGTTACAGATAAAACAGTATCACTATTTGCGAGAGCAACGCTATTTTGATACCAATTATAGTTACCATTTATTACTTTATTGACTGAAAGTTTAACGCTATTTTCTTTACCACAAGTTTGAGTTAGTGTAAGTTTAGGGATATCTTGCTCCACTACTTCTAGGGTATCAGAATAAAAAGTACAGTTGGTTCCAGCATTCACCTCATACCAATATTTGCCTGTAGATGAAACAATTGTATGGTAGGGATTGGTATCGTACAATTGTCCATTTTTTTTCCAAACACCATTTGGAGAGGAAATTTTCACCAAAAGGGGAGCTGCCTCATTAAGACCTTTACAAAGTGTGATTTTCTTTTTAGAAGAAGGAGTTATTAAGGAAAATTGCTTACCCACATGAGTGGTGGGCGGTGTAAATGTTATTTTGGAAGACTCTCCTATACATCCTGATGTGGAATTTTCATATTTTACCTGAAAAACACCTGCAAAACTTGGAGAAATAGATCTTCCTGTGTTATAAACTTGACCATTTTTATACCATGTTAACCCTGAAGTTGGAGTTATATTTGAAGTATTTCTAACATAAAAATATTTCGAATTTGAAGGATTACATGATGTATAAAAGCTACTATCAGTAAAAATATCTGTTTTTTTTCCAAATTTAATAGAAAGCGTATCTCTTGTTATACACTCTCCTTGCTTATTTTCAAAAATGTAATTTCCCATTTGTGGGTTATCGTAATATTGATCTGGAGTTATAGTTATAGATTTAACAAAAGAGCCATCTTTAAACAAAGTTTTATTTCCTGTTCCTTCCATAATCAAGAAAACAGAGCTTGCGCTTTCTGTGCATAGGTTTAATGTTTTTGTACTTTCTGCTATCCCTCCAATATCTCTAATCCCAAATCTAAATTTAGTGTCTGGCTTTTCTGATAAAGTAACCGTGAACCTTTCAGATATCGCACCGCAATTGTCCACTGTTATTTTTACGTGATATTCGCCAGCTTGAGTAGCAGTAATAGAAGACGATGTGTTACCTGTAAGCCTTTTGCCATCTTTAAACCATTGATAACTTATGTCGTTTGCTAAAATGCTTGATAATGAAGTATATAAAAAAACGAATCCGCCTTTAACACAAATATTAGCAAATGAAACACTTGGATTATTATTATCGTTAAGGTTACTAATAATAGGTTTGAAAATGATATTCTGACAAGATAATTTTTGAGTTGTGTAAACACAATTACCTTTCGTGAGCTGGGCGTAGAAAGTTGCCGCCTCGCTACTCGTATAGGTTAAGCCATTAGCATTGTCAATAGCTTTATCATTTTTAAACCATTGAATTTTTACATTATTTCCCCAGTAGGTAGTATCTACACGATAGCGAATATTGGTTCCGTCACAAGCAAATATCTTATCGGTGGAACCACTTGCCCCCCAGCTGTTCTCGCCTTGCCCTTTATCAGGAATGCTAGTATAAATGTAGGGATTGTAAGAACAATCATTAATTGTTACGTTTGTTGACTTTGTAAAACTACATCCAAAGTCATCTTTGATGGCTACCGTATAAGTACCTGCATTGGTTTTCTCATAGCCATTGATTGTTACCGTATTTGATGTACTTCTTAAATTGTTTGGACCAGTCCAATCGAAGCTGATGCTACTCATATCTGAGGTATTATTGGTAGCATATACCACTAATTGAGCATTAGAGGTATAGTAGGATATGCTAGTACTACTATTAGACGACCCAATTTTTACATTGGTAGTTAGGGTTGTTTTCCCATCAATGATACAGGTGTACGTACCTGCCTGAGAGGTGCTAACTTTGGCAATGCTTGGGTTTTGGAGGGAGGAGGTAAATCCATTAGGGCCTATCCAAGCGTAGGTGTTGCCACCTGTCGCTTTTAGTTCTAAGGTAGGAGTGTCATCCGAACAAAGCGGTGAATTCGACGAAATACTTTGACCAACGAGCAATTTACATAGGAATAAAGTGAGGATGGTGAGCGATAGACGTTTAAACATGAGTAAGTATTTAAGTTTAGTTTTGAAGTACAAAGGAAATAGAAT
>JARXAV010000209.1 GCA_029865665.1 Flectobacillus sp.
AAAGTAATCAGTTAATTAAATACTTATAACTTTTAATTACATGAACAAGATATATAAAGTAGTACTAGGGCTGACCTCTTTGTTGGTCGCCTCATGTGCCAAATACGAAGCACTTGAATATAGCGTAACAAAACCAGAAACTGCTATCGTTCAAGAAGATATAGATTCATATCCTGCCTTGAAATCGTATATCAACAGAACGGCAAACCCTAACTTTAAGTTTGGAGTTGCTCTTTCTTTGGCCGACTATAACAACAAAAATGTAATGTATCGGTTGGCTAATAAAAATTTCGATGAAATTGTGTTAGGCTACGAAATGAAACATGGTGCAGTGGTTCAGTCAAATGGAAACTTATCGCTCGACAACGTAACCAAATTACTGGAAAACGCAAAAGCGTCAGGAACTTCGGTGTACGGACATACTTTATGTTGGCATGCAAATCAAAATGCGACTTACTTGAAAAGTATCATTGCTCCTGACATCACGGCATCAACTGGACCAGGTTGGGATTTAATCGCAAGTGCTGATTTTGAAACAGATGCTACAACTAGTTTTCAAGGGAGTACCAACGCCGTAACATCTTACACTGCCACAGGTGGTGGCGTAAACGGAGTTGGTAGAGCCTTGAAAGTATCAAATGCAAGTGTGCGTGCAAATGATTGGGAAGCTCAATTTTTCGTAAGATTTGCTCCTGCAGCCGTTTTAGGAGAAAAATATACACTCAGAATGGATGTGAAAGCAGATGTGTCCGCATCTTATCCAACTCAGGCACACGTAACGCCAGGTGCATACAAACACTGGGACTTTTTTGGAACGATTTCGGCTACTCCAACTTGGACTACCTATACTAGAGAGATTACCGTTACTGCGGATATGGCTACTTGCGGTGCAATTGCTTTTAATCTCGGTAAAACTGCAACTACCTACTATTTTGATAACATTACCTTAACCAAGTACAATGCTACAGGGAGTGTTCAAACAAAAGAAAAAGCACCTGATGTAAAAAAGACAATCATTACCAATGCGTTGGATAAATGGATGGCTGGTATGTTGACGGTAAGCAAGCCTTATGTGAAAGCATGGGATGTGGTAAACGAACCAATGGACGATGGTAAGCCTTATGAGCTTAAAACAGGTGTAGGAAGAGCCTTAGCAGCTGATGAGTTTTATTGGCAAGACTATATGGGGAAAGATTACGCTGTGACAGCTTTTCAAATGGCTAGAAAATACGGTAATCCCAATGATATACTTTTTATCAACGATTATAACCTGGAATATAGCTTGGATAAATGTAAGGGGCTTATTGCCTACACAAGTTATATCGAAAGCAAGGGAGCTAAAGTTGATGGTATCGGTACGCAAATGCACATTGACATCAAGTCTGACAAAACCAAAATAGTTGATATGTTTAAGTTGCTTGCGGCAACGGGTAAGTTGATTAAAATATCTGAATTGGACATTGGTTTAGGTAATGTAAAAACAGCCAATGCAACCCAAGAGCAACACATGGCACAGGCAGAAATGTACAAATATGTAATTGATAAATATTTTGAAATTATTCCTGCTGCTCAACGATATGGTATTACCATTTGGAGTCCGTTAGACAGTCCTGCAAACTCAAGCTGGAGAGCAGATGAACCCATCGGGCTTTGGACACAACAGTATGTAAGAAAACGTGCTTATTCTTATGTTGCCGAGGCTATCAAAGCAAACATGAAATAAGCCTTCGATTCATTCAATTTGATCCTCTTTTCACTTGATACCGAAATCCCCCACATTGTCATAATGCTGGGGGATTTTATGCTCTGAACAATCCTCCTGATACGTCAATACTGACTATATCATCTCTTTTATTGAAATAAAGTAGGTATAAAGTGCCTTTATTTAAGACTGTTGAACATTAGGTATATAGATTTGATAATCCGTGCTATTGATTTTTCACCGCATCAATTTACTTTACAGCGTTAAAAACAGTGTCTATATAAATAAGTTTAAATTAATTACAAAAACAATCATATTTAGCATTTTATGAAAAAATCAAACCCTTGTAAAGACTTGAATCCAAAGCCATTATCGTCTGTAATTCTATTGTTCACTGCTCAGTCCAACTAGTTTAAAATTATTTTTATTTTAAACTATATCTTCCGAAATTAAACCAACATTATTCTAATGAAACGACTATTGAAATCGCTTACCTTCTCCTTGATTATTTTTTCTATTTGTTCTTCTTGTAATACTTACGATAACCCCGTAACGCCGCCTGTAGTTGTAAAGACGAATCCTTTTAAAGTGACACTTAATCCACAAACGACCTATCAAACGGTTTCGGGTTTTGGAGGAGCGAACCGAATGTGGGGAACTCAATCGCTTAAACCTGCCGAAGCTACCAAAGCATTTGGTTTAGGGGATAATGAATTGGGTCTAAGTATTTTTAGAGTTAGAATTTCATCAAATAAAAGTGAATGGCCAATCATCATTGAAGCGGTAAAGGAAGCGAATAAGAATGGGATCAAAGTACTGGCTTGTCCATGGTCACCACCAGCAGCTCTTAAAAGTAATAACAGTGATGTGAGAGGCTATTTATTGCCTGAAAACTACAAAGCATTCAAAGATTACATTAACGAATTCATCGTATATATGGCTCAAAACGGAGCTAAGATTGATGTCGTTTCGATTCAAAATGAGCCAGATTGGAAGCCAACTTATGAGTCTTGTGATTATACGGCTGATGATTTTATTAATTTCTTGAAAGCTCCTGGGCAAATTGTAGGAGCTAAAGTAGCAGCACCCGAATCGTTGAACTTTAATCAGAGTATGACCAATGCAATTTTATCGGATGATGCAGCTGCTAAAAATATTGACATCGTGGCAGGACATATTTATGGCGGTGGCTTAGCTCAGTTTCCTTTGGCAATTCAAAAAAATAAGGAAATTTGGATGACTGAATACCTATTGAATTTAGACACAGGTAAAACTGGAGCAGCCGCATGGAGTACGTATTCTGAAACGGAAAAGTGGGCGGAGTCGATTAAGATGTTAGTATCGGTTCACGATGCAATGAACAACAATTGGAATGCCTATATCTGGTGGTATTTGCAAAGATATTACTCGTTTATTGGCGATGGAGAACAAAATACAGTGAATGGAGAAGTACTAAAAAGAGGCTATGCTTTTTCTCATTTCGCAAAATTTGTAAGACCTGGTTTTGTGAGAATTGGAATGGGGACTCTTGCTAATAGTTATCTTAAAATAACCGCTTACAAGAAAGACAACCAAACCGTTCTTGTAATCATTAATCCAGAAGCATTCGCTGTGAAAACAGTCCAGCTTAGTGGATTAACTCCTAAATCTGCTACCTCGTATCAAACGACGCTAAATGCCAATCAAACAAAGAAAACGTTGGCTGTTACAGACAATATAATAGAATTAGATATTCCTGAATCAAGTGTAACTACCATTGTGATAAATAACTAACTATTTCTGTATCAGAAATCTAGTGAAGGTTCGATGAATGAATTGGTAAGCATCAGTCTGATTCTAACTTACAGATAGGGTCAAACTGATACAAGAAAACATAACTAACCAACATAGCAAAAACCCTTTGATCATTATGCAACAAACACCTCAAAAACTCTCTGTTTTAGAGAAAATTGGTTACAGTCTTGGCGACTTAGCAGCCAACTTGATTTTCCAAACGCTAATGACTTTTTTGGCGTATTTTTATACCGATGTCTATAAAATACCAGCGGGAAAAGCTGGTTTAATTATCTTCACTGGAGGAATTATTGGAGCTTTTTTTAACGTCGCAATGGGACTAATTGCAGACCGAACTGTTACTCGTTGGGGGAAATTCCGCCCTTGGATTCTGTGGACTTCTATCCCTTTTGGAGTGATTTCTCTGTTGGCATTTTCAACTCCCGATTTTAGCGAAACAGGGAAAGTAATTTATGCACTAATTACCTATTTGTCTTTGGTGTTGGTGTACTCTGCAAATAACTTACCCTACTCGGCATTAAGTGGTGTAATGACAGGTGATATGTCTGATAGAAATAGCTTATCTTCTTACCGATTTGTGGCTGTAATGGTAGCTCAATTCATTATTCAATCCTTACTTTTACCTTTGGCACTTTCGTTAGGACATGGCGATAAAGCGGTCGGTTTTGAGAAAGTAATGTTCTTCTTTGCCATTGTGGGGGTTATCTGTTTTGTCATCACTTTTCTTACAACTAGAGAGCGGATTGTTCCACCTGTTTCAGAAAGAAATTCTATTTCTCAAGACCTTTCAGATTTAGTAAAAAATCGTCCTTGGGTAATTATGCTTTTACTTACCATCTTGGTTTTCATTACCTTATCGCTTAAAGGTGGGATGTATATCTATTATTTCAAGTACTATTTGAATCCCAATGCCCAAGCTGATTTTTTAGAAAGTATCGGTTTTAATAGTTTCATCGGAGGATTAAATGAAACCATTACAGGCTTAGGCTTAGGGAAGTTTGAATGGCCAGAAGATGCTCCTACCTCAGCCAATAGCTTATTCAATGCAGGAGGAATTATCTTTATGATTGTGGGAATTATGTTCTCAAAACCACTGGCCGATAAATTCGGGAAGCGTAACATTTTTGGTATCTTCCTTACGCTTTCGGCTCTGTGTTTAATTTTGTTTAATTTCTATGCAAACGATGCTATTGGATTGGTGTTCATGACGCAAATCTTACACGGTTTTACATACGGCGTAACGATTCCCTTGCTTTGGGCAATGATTGCCGATGTTGCGGATTATAGCGAATGGAAAAATAACAGAAGGGCGACGGCCATCATTTTCTCGGCTATGATTTTTGGTTTGAAAGCTGGCTTGAGTATTGGTGGAGCAATTGGAGCCGGCTTGCTTTCTAGTTATGGCTATGTGGCTGAGCAAGAGCAACAAACAATGGAAACCATTTGGGGAATCAAAATGGCAGTCAGTATTTATCCTGGTGTTATTTTTATCTTAGGGGCACTCTTGGTGAGTTGGTACGAGATTGATAAAGCCATGGAATTGAAACTTGAACGAGAATTAAAAGAAAGAAGAAAGTAAACCAGTAATCATTATAAGAAAATGCCAGAAGAAAGCGTACAACACATTGATTTTAAAGACTTAACGAGTAGAGCAATTTCGCAACCACTTGTAAATCACATTTATACAGCCGATCCGTCAGCTCACGTTTTTGATAGTAAAATTTATATTTATCCTTCGCATGATATTGAGGCAGGAATTCCATTCGATGACTTAGGAAGCCATTTTGCAATGGAAGATTACCACGTGATTTCAATGGATACGATTGACAGTGAAGCCGTAGATAATGGCGTGGCACTGCACGTAAACGATGTTCCATGGGCAGCACGCCAAATGTGGGCTCCTGATGCCGCTCACAAAGACGGAAAATATTACTTGTATTTTCCTGCTAAGAGAGCCGATGACATCTTCCAAATTGGCGTTGCCGTAGGGGATTCTCCTGTTGGCCCTTTCCATGCTGAACCCTTAGCAATTGAGGGAAGCTACTCGATTGACCCTGCCGTTTTTGAGGATAAAGATGGCTCGTATTATATGTATATTGGTGGACTTTGGGGTGGTCAACTTCAGAGTTATCGCAATAATATTTACTCAGAAAATAACCAAGAACCAGCCGCAAACGAATCTGCTCTTTGTCCTTTAATAGCCAAATTGAGTGATGATATGCTTCAATTTGCCGAAGAGCCAAAAGCGATTTTAATTCTGGATGAAAATGGACAAGAATTGTTAGCAGGTGATAACGACCGTCGTTTCTTTGAGGCTTCTTGGATGCACTTTTACGAAGGAAAGTATTATTTCTCGTATTCAACAGGTGATACGCATTTTCTATGCTACGCAACAGGCGACAATCCGTATGGCCCTTTCACCTATCAAGGCCGTATTCTGAATCCTGTGGTTGGTTGGACTACTCACCATTCTATTTGCGAAGTTAATGGAAAATGGTATCTTTTCTACCACGATTCAAGCCTTTCGGAAGGGGTCACCCATCTTCGTAGTATTAAAGTAACTGAGATTCACTACGACTCAGAAGGGAAGATAAAGACGATTGAGCCATATAACTGATTTTAGAAATAATACGATTGCCGACCCATAATTCGGTAATCGTATTTATTTTTTAAAAAATGATTCTTCTATGATTTATAGGGAAGTCATCCTTCAAAAAGAAGACTTCCCTATTCGACAAACAAATCCCTTATAAATCATAGTTGAACCAAAAAAATCATTAAATTGACTGTTCGCTTTTATTCTTAAAACAATCAGCCATGAGATTATTGAACTTACTGATACTTCTTTGTTTCACTAACTGCCTAACAATCAAGGCACAAATCCGACTACCAAAGCTTATTTCCGATAATATGGTATTACAGCGTGACCAACCCATTAAAATTTGGGGTTGGGC
>JARXAV010000025.1 GCA_029865665.1 Flectobacillus sp.
AAGGTTTGCAAATCCGTATTCAGAAATAAAGAAACAGTTTTCTTGCTTAGTAAGAGCAAAAATCCCAACAAAGCTATTCAATGCAAAATATATAAGTGCCATTGCTGCCTACGATCAAGGCGAACTTTTGAAAAAAGGTGGGGGCGTTTATTTGGGGGTGGTTTGGTAGGGGGTGGGGTGTTATCTTCTGTAATGATTGCCCAAAAGGATAGCTACATAGTGTTCTATAATAACTACAGGTAAGTTTAGTAAAGGTACTATTAGTATTGGATGTAAAAGAAGATAGAAATATAATATAAACCATACCATGAAAGAAATTGGAAAAATTATTAAATTTCCTAAGATTTTAGATGAAAGAGGTAATTTGTCTTTTATAGAGGAGAACAATCATATTCCCTTTGAGATTAAAAGGTGCTATTGGATATATGATGTCCCAGGTGGTGAAGAAAGAGGGGGGCACTCTTACAGAACTTTACAAGAGTTAATTATTGCAATTTCAGGAAGCTTTGATGTAGTGTTAGACGATGGTACTAGAAAAGAAAGAGTTTCATTGAATCGCTCGTATGATGGATTATTTATTCCAAAAGGGACATGGAGACACTTGGAAAACTTTTCAACGAACTCGCTCTGCTTAATAGTGGCAGACCAGCCTTACGATGCAAATGAATATATTAGAGATTATGAAGAATTTATTAACCAATTCAATGAAAAATAATTCAGTATTTGATTGCTCTGTAATTTATTTACCAAAGATTAAAAATCGTGCAGGAAATATAACTCCAGTTCATTCTGATATAGAAATACCTTTTAATATACAAAGAATATTTTATCTCTATGATATTCCTGGAGGTGAAAGTAGAGGTGGGCATTCTCATTTATTATGCCACCAATTTTTAGTTGCTGCAAGTGGGAGCTTTGAAGTACTTTTAGATGATGGTAAAATTAAAAGAGTAGTTCAATTAAACCAACCCTATATTGGCTTACATGTTCCTCCAGGTATATGGGCATCAGAAATAAATTTTTCTGCTGGTTCTATATGTTTAGTATTTGCTTCTCATAAATATGATGAAGATGATTATGTAAGAGATTACAATTCTTTTTTAGAAATAAAACTCAATAATGATGCCCTATCATCCGCTATCTGAAGTCCAATCAATGAATATTGGAGAAAATACAAATGTATGGCAGTATTCTGTAATCTTGGCAGATGCCATTATTGGAGAAAAATGTAATATCAACTGTCATGTCTTTATAGAAAATGATGTAGTAGTTGGAAATAATGTTACTATTAAATCTGGGGTTCAGCTTTGGGATGGGCTAAGAATTGGGAACAATGTATTTATAGGGCCTAACGTAACTTTTACTAATAATTCATATCCACGTTCGAGAGAATACCCTAAAGAACATATCAGTGCAACAATAAAAGAAGGAGCGTCTATTGGTGCAAATTCTACTATTATTGGTAATATAGTGATTGGAAAATATGCCTTAATAGGTGCAGGTAGTGTATTGACAAAAGATGTGGGAGATTTTGAATTATGGTATGGAAATCCATGCCAACATAAGGGCTATGTATCTAAGAGTGGTAATGTTTTCAGTCTTGAGTTTCAAGATAAAGAAACAGGAATACAGTATTCTTTTGAAGAAATTTCAAATTTATAACTTTTTGCATATGTAGTGATAGATAACGAAATCTACATTAAATTTTTTAATATGATTAAATTTTTAGATTTAAAGAATGTTAATTTACAGTATCAATTCGAATTGAAAGAGGCGTTTGATCGTGTTCTCAACTCTGGATGGTTTATAATGGGGGAGGAATTGAAACAATTTGAGCACAGTTTTGCAAAATATTGTGGTACAAAACACGCTATAGGTGTTGCAAATGGATTAGATGCCCTAATATTGATCATTAGAGCATACAAAGAAATAGGTGTATTTAAAGATGGTGATGAAATTATCGTTCCATCTAATACATATATAGCAAGTATTTTGGCAATTTCAGCTAATAATCTTGTCCCTATATTAGTCGAACCTAATATTTTAACTTATACCATCGACCCAACTTTAATTGAAGAAAAGATATCATCTAAGACTAAAGCCATATTACCTGTTCATTTGTATGGTCAATTGTGCGATATGAATTCAATTGTAGATATAGCTTTAAAATATAATCTAAAAATCATTGAAGATTGTGCTCAATCTCATGGAGCAAGATTTAATAATAAATATGCTGGAAATTTTGGAGATGCTGCTGGATTTAGTTTTTATCCAGGTAAAAATCTAGGGGCATTAGGTGATGCAGGAGCGGTAACAACTAATGATGATGAATTGGCATCTTGTATAAAGGCATTATTGAATTATGGATCAACAGTTAAATATAAAAACCATTATAAAGGAGTTAATAGTCGTTTAGATGAATTGCAAGCTGCTTTATTAAGCGTTAAATTGAAAAATTTAGACCGAGAAACTAAAATAAGAAAAAGTATTGCAAATAGGTATATTAATGAAATTAACAATTCTAAAATAATATTACCCAAAATCATTAGTCAAGAATCTCATGTGTGGCATTTATTCGTAGTAAGAACTGAGGATAGAAATAGTTTACAAGAATATCTCACAACAAATAATATTCAAACAGTAATTCATTATCCTATACCACCGCATCGACAAAAAGCTTATCAAGAGCTCAATCATTTATCATTCCCAATTTCTGAAAAGATTCATGATGAAGTTTTAAGTTTACCTTTAAGTCCTGTTATGACTATCGAAGATATTAATGAAGTAATTAGAGTTATCAACTTATACTAATATTGAAATTAATAAAAACATCTCTTTTTTCCGCTATAATTACTCTTATTAAAATTAGTTCTGGTTTTATTGTAAGTAAAGTTGTAGCAATAATAACAGGACCTTCTGGAGTAGCGTTGATAGGGCAGTTTATGAATTTCATAACTGTCATTTTAACATTTTCCAATGGAGGTATCAATAATGGGGTTGTTAAGTACACTGCAGAGTTTGAAAATGATGATGCTAAATTGAAAAATTTATTTAGTACATCTTTAAGGATTAGTATTTATTGTTCGTTAGTAATAGGTGTATTCTTAATATTACTAGACTCAACAATATCGTTGTGGATATTTAATACAACTGTTTATAATAACATAGTTAAGACATTAGGAATTACTATAATTCTTTATTCAATAAATTCATTATTGATTGCTATCTTAAATGGGAAAAAACAACTAAAAAGTTTTACAATTGTAAATATATTAGGAAGTATAATAAGTCTAATATTTACTTTGGTATTAGTCTATTTTTATAAAGTGGAAGGGGCATTATATTCATTAGTTCTTTCTCAATCCATCATTTTTTTTGTTACTTTAATTATTTTTGTTAAAAGTCAATGGTTTTCATGGCAATATTTTGGAAGATATTTTGATAAAGCTATTGCTTTAAAGTTAGGTCAGTATAGTTTAATGGCAATTGCTACAGCCTTAACTATACCCATATCCCAGATATTAATAAGGAAAATGATAATTGAGAAATTAGGTATAGATGATGCAGGGTATTGGCAAGGTATGATGAAAATATCAGACGGGTATTTAATGATAGTCACAACTTCATTAAATACCTATTATTTACCAAAATTATCTTCTCTTAAGGAAGATAAAGACATTCAAAAAGAGATACTTGATGGTTATAAAATTATCCTACCTATAGTATTTTTGGGTTGTATTATAATTTATTACTTACGCTTTTTTATTATTGATACACTATATACCCCAGCATTTAGAGAAATGGAGAAGCTGTTTATTTTCCAACTTTTAGGCGATTTTTTTAAAATTGCAGCCTGGATTTTAGCCTATTTAATGATGGCAAAAGCAATGATAAAGACATATATAATAACTGAAATTATATTCAATATTACTTATGTTGCTGCAAGTTATATGTTCATTGATTATTTTCAATTACAAGGAGTAACAATAGTATTTTTCATAAATTATACTTTGTATTTCCTTCTTATGATCTTTATATTTAGAAAAATATTATTTATAAAATGAAAATAGTTATACCGGTTACAGGTTTTGGTAAATCAGGAGGTTACAGAGTTTTATCTCAATTAGCAAATTATTGGATTAGGAAAGGGCATCAGGTTACGTTTATTTCCCACGTAAAGTCAATGGCTGTATACTTTCCAACAGATGCTGAAATAATTTGGGTTGATAACGCTGGAAATAAATGTGATTTTGAAGACCATGAAAAGTTTGCTAACAAAACAGGATTAAAACAGTTTCTCAATACATTAAATTCATTGAGGATTGCTTTAAATAAATACTGTGAAGGTTATGATGTAATACTTGCGAATCATTCTTTTACAGCTTATTCTGTTCTTTTTTCTAAAATTTCTGGAAGAAAATATTATTATATTCAAGCTTATGAACCAGAGTACTATAGACTATTAGGTGGATTAAAAAACAATGCTTTTTCTTTAATGGCTTATTTTACCTATTATTTGCCTCTAATTAAAATTGTTAATTCTCCATTATATTTTAATTATAAAAATATTTTATCTGAAGAGTATGTATACCCAGGTATTGATTTAAGTGTGTTTCGTAATAAAGGGAGACACTTAAATCATTCTCCTTTGCGTTTAGGTGTAATTGGTAGAAGTGAAGTGTATAAGGGAACAAAATATGTATACGATGCTTTTGAAAAGCTAAGAAAAGAGATAGACGTAGAACTATGGGTCGCATTTGGAGATACAGATAAGTATGATAAAAATATTAAGTATATGAATCCTAATTCTGATATAGAACTTTCAAATTTTTATCAAGAAATAGATATACTAATTGCAGCCGGTACTGTACAAATAGGTGCAGTGCATTATCCTGTTATTGAGGCAATGGCTTGTGGTACACCTGTTATAAATACTGGATATTATCCATCGAATAATAATAATTCGTGGATAGTACCTATTCATAATTCCGATAAAATAGTGGAGGCGGTAAAGTTTTTATTAAGTGATGAAAATATAACAAAAAGAAAGAATTTAGCACTAGATAATATACAAGAGTTCGAATGGGAAGTTGTTTCCGAAAAAATGATACAGATATTCTTGAAAAATAAATCATAATATTCTCCCTAATTTTGCAATGAAACACTTTAATAATCATTCACAATTTTACGATAATTTGATAGTAGTTATAGTACTTTATAATTTAGATATACTAGAAAGTGAAACATATAAAACTCTTTTGTCAAATGCACATAATATGAAGGAACTCAAATATGTGTTATTTATTTATGATAATAGTTCAAAAGCTTCTCAAAATGCTCTCTATGATAGTAATTCGATTTATTATATACATGATTCTTCAAATCCGGGTGTCGGTAAAGCCTATAATTCAGCCGCTAATTTAGGAATGAAATTAAATAAAAAATGGATTTTACTTTTAGATCAAGACACTTCTTTCCCACTAGGAGCACTAGATAGGTATGCTGCCACAGTCGCTACTTTTCCTCAAATTGATTTGTTCTGTCCAATTTTGAAGACAGATAGAGGTAATATATTTTCTCCAAGTATCTATAAATTTCAAAGAGGTTT
The DNA here is from genome assembly GCA_029865665.1 of Flectobacillus sp. The sequence continues at coordinate 5,609 of JARXAV010000025.1, forward strand.
TCAAATGCGTAATATATGTATTGGAGAGAATCGTCTTGAAAAAATATCTCCGGTAAATAGTGGATTACTCATAAATTTAAAATTATTTAGAGATGTTGATGGATATAATGAGCAAATACCTTTAGACTTTAGCGACTTTTTCTTTATTGAAAAAGTAAGAAAGATGATTGATAGGTTTGTTGTTTTAAATATTGTATGTATCCATTCTATTTCGAATGATGTAAATTCTTCTGTAGAATCAAGTCTGAAACGTTTCAAAGCATATTGTGTAGGCTCAGTTGAAATAGGACGATATAATGGAATCAAAGGCATATTATTTTCATACTTAAATATAGTACTAAGAGCAACTATATTAACAATTAGGTATAAAACATTTATTTTTTACAAAATGCTTTTGAAAAAAAGATGAAAATATCATTATATGACATAATAGCATTGTTTTTCATATTATTTGCATTCATTGTTTTCGAGTTTGTAGCTAAGGATGATATATATACAGCTACTGATACCTACCAAAATAATGGATTTAGATTATATGCTGATCATCCAACGTATGTAAATGCCTATTTATATATGGATAATTTTATTGAACTAGTTCTGCTGCGTCCTAACTTTCTTGGACCAATTTTGGTTATTTGGTTATGTAATAATAATTTAAGTTTGATATTTTTATTTAATAGTACTCTATTTTTGATTAGTATCTACATCTTTAAGCAATATTATGAAAATACTATAAATAGTATTTTATATTTATTATTAACGATTTTAAATCCAATACTGATTGTAAGTTTATTTTCTGCAAATAAAGAAATTTTTACTTTATTATCTTCTACTCTATTTATTATCGCTATAGATAGGAAAAATATACGGTTTTTGATGCTATCTTTTATAATTGGACTTTTTGCAAGAAAGGAATTGTCTGTATTCTTTATTATGATGTATATGATATTTAATATTAATTTTAAATGGTATAATTATAAGTTATTGATAATCATTAGTATAATTATAGGAATATCATTCTTAGATAACTATATAAATAATACATTTCAAGTAATTGGAGAATATTTGAGAGAAAGTGAAGAAACTACCAAAAATTCCGATTCAGGAGGTCTGATAAACAATTTGAACGATTTACAGTATAAATTTGGTTATTGGCTTGTCTTTGTGCCAAAGGTTATGCTTAATCTATTTGGTTCAATTTTTAAGATCAATCTCCTTTTCGATTTAAACGATGTGTACAACAATATTATTATTACTATTCAATCTATATTATTTTTATTTTTAATACCTTTAGTAGTAATTAAAGTTATGCAATCAGATTCATATATGTACAGAAAACTTTTCTTTTCTTTTTTGATATTTTGTATTTTCTTCTCCTTTATACCGATTGTACAAAATAGATATTTTTATCCTTGTTACATACTATTAATTGGAATAGTATGCATTAATCCAACGTCTAAATATAATTCAAACTTACCCTAAATGAAAATTTCAGTTTGCATAGCAACATACAACGGTGAAAAATATATTAGAGAGCAATTAGACTCTATTCTGAAACAACTAGGAGAGAATGATGAAGTTATCATTTCAGATGACTCTTCTTGCGATAAGACTGTATCCTTAATAAATGAATATAATGATAAAAGGATCAAAGTGCTCTTAAATCAAGTCTTTAAAAATGCAATATTTAATTTTGAGAATGCATTAAAGTATGCTACTGGAGATTACATTTTTTTATCTGACCAAGATGATATATGGTTAGAGGGAAGGGTTAATCATATGATTGATGAATTAAAGAATGTAGATATGGTTGTATGTGATCATAGTGTAATTGACGAAAAAAAAGAGGTATTAATTGACTCTTATTTTAAGAATATACCTTCAGGTCCAGGTATAATAAAAAACCTTTTTAAAAACACTTATTATGGATGCTGTATGGCATTCAGAAAAGAAATTCTTACCAAAGCATTACCTTTTCCCAAAGATATCCCAATGCATGACATTTGGTTAGGTTTTGTAGCAGATCTTTATTTTAAGTCTTCTTTTATTAATGTTGTATATACAATGTATCGTAAGCACGATAGGAATGTTTCAATTGCGACAGAACTTAAAAGCAATAATGGCATAATTAAAAAATTAATATACCGAATTAATATCATTAAATATCTTCCATTATTAATGAGGAGATAGATTCCTAATATAATTAAGATAATGAAAAAATTACTAGTTACAGGTTGTTCTGGATTAATTGGTTCAGAGGTATGTATTTACTTTGCCAGTTTAGGTTGGCAAATTCACGGTATAGACAATAATCAGAGAGCTATATTTTTTGGTGAAAGCGGTGATACACGTTGGAATCAAAATAGACTTTTTACTGAAATAGACAATTTTCAATACTATGATATCGATATTAGAAGTAGAGAAAGAATTATATCATTGATTGCCCAAATACAACCAAATGCAATTGTGCATACAGCAGCACAACCAAGTCATGATAGAGCCGCAGCTATTCCTTTTGAAGATTTTGATACTAATGCAGTTGGAACATTCAATTTATTAGAAGCAACTAGACGTTTCAGTCTTGAAGTCCCATTTGTCCATTTATCAACTAACAAAGTATATGGGGATGCTCCTAACGAAATCAAAATGATTGAATTAGAAAAGAGATGGGATTATGACGATAATAGTTATAAAAACGGAATTCCTGAAACTTTTAGGATAGATCAGACTAAGCATTCTCTTTTTGGTGCATCGAAAGTATCGGCTGATATTTCCGTGCAAGAATATGGTAGGTATTTTAATATGCCAACAGTATGTTTGAGAGGGGGGTGCTTAACTGGACCTAATCATACAGGTGTTGAACTACACGGTTTTTTAAGTTATTTAGTTAAATGTAATTTGGAAGAAAAAAAATATACAGTGTTTGGATATAAGGGAAAGCAAGTTCGAGATAATATACACTCTTATGATGTGGCAAGATTTATTGAAGAGTTTATCAATGCACCAAGAATAGCGGAAGTTTATAATCTTGGAGGTGGTAAAGAAAATACATGCTCTATCTTAGAAGCTTTTGATATCATTGCTGGAATTAGTGGTAAAGCAATGAGATATAATTACGAAGAAGCTAATCGTATTGGTGATCATATTTGTTACTACAGCGATTTGCGAAAAATGAAAAGTCATTACCCTAATTGGAATATCACGAAATCTTTGAATACTGTTTTTGAGGAAATTTACTTATCATGGTTGAAAAGGAACAAGTAACAAAAGTTTATATATGTAGTAGTGTAGGAATGGATTACTTTTTTTTTCTTAAAAAAACTATTGAGTCATCAATGTTTTCAATTGACACAATATTCCTTCTCACAGAGAATACATACAGAAACTTATCTAAAATTAAAGGGGTTAAAAAAGTGTATTTACGTCTTCAGATGTATCTTTTTTATCCTATCTTACTAATATTTAAAGCTATAGTTTGTAAGAATAACAGTATTTTTGTAGTTACAAGTAATACTTTTTTTGCTCCAATTTTAGTTAAGATTTTCACTTTCTATAAGAAAGTGAAGGTCATCCATTTATTATATGACTTATATCCAGATGCTATTGAAATGGCAGATGTAATTAAGTTTGATAGTATATGGTCAAAGTTTATTGGTCTTGTTACACATTTAAATCAAAGTAAATGTGATGCAACGGTGTATTTAGGAGATTTTTTAGCTACTCATGCCCAGAAACGGTGGGGTGTATCTAGAATTTCAAAAAGAATTGATATATCAACTGATTTAACACTGTATGATAATGATGATACATTCATTGAACATGGAAGTGAAAATGAAAAGGTAGTAATTCATTATGGAGGGCAATTAGGTTATTTACATGATGCTGAATCAATAATCGAATGTGTAAGGAAAGTAGGACAAACAGATTTAAAAGATAAGATAGAATTTGTTTTTTATGTAAGCGGTGCTCAATCTGATTTATTACGCAAATCATTAGATTATAAAAATGTTAAAGTACGTTCATCTATTGATAGTAGAATTTGGCGAAATGATATTCGTAACTTTCATATTGGATTAGTATCCTTAAGTCCAGGTGGAGCAAGTGTCTGTTTACCAAGTAAGACATATTCAATGATGGCTGGGGGGTTATCGATAATTGCAATTTGCCCGGTATGGTCTGATTTATCAAGATTAATAACATCTAATGATTGTGGATGGGTTGTTAATAACTCCCCATATATCACTAGAGATGCTTTACAAAATGGAGACTATTTTGTAAGAGTGAAAGAAAAATGTTTTACAGATTCTATTGCAGATGATTTTATAACGCAAATTAGACACATACTGAATAACAGAAAAATAATATATAAGTATAGAAAAAATTCTTTTTTTAATGTAAGACAGAATTATAGCTTAAATAAACTAAAATCAGAATGGTATTCATTACTGAATCATTTAAATGAACAAGCATAATATATTTATATCAGGAATAAACGGATTTATTGGTAAGTATTTATGTAATTATTTAAGAGCTGAATATATGGTTCTACCAATATCAAGAGATTACTTATCCAGTATTAGAGAAAAAGCATTATTATATTCCTCGTTGTCGCCTATTCCTTATGCCTATATTCATTTAGCAGGGAAAGCACATGACGTACAAAAGCAATCTAAAGTAGAGGAATATTATGCTGTAAATACGGCATTAACCCAATCTGTTTTCGATGATTTTTTGAAATCTGAAGCCCAAGTGTTTATTTCATTAAGTTCTGTTAAGGCTGTTGCTGATAGTATTAGTGACGTTTTAAGTGAAGATCTTATTCCTAATCCCTTGACGCATTATGGAAAATCTAAACGTCTAGCAGAAGAGTATATTCTAGCTAATTTACCAAAAGATAAGAGAGTATATATTCTACGTCCTTGTATGGTTCATGGGGAGGGGAATAAAGGAAATTTAAACCTTCTCTATAACTTCGTTAAAAAAGGTATTCCATATCCATTAGGAGCTTATGATAATAAACGTTCATTTTTAAGTGTTGAAAATCTTTGCTTTATAATCAAAGAACTGATAGAAAGACGTGATGTTCCTTCTGGAATTTATCATTTAGCCGATGATCAACCAGTTGCTACTAAAGATTTAATCAAATTGATTAGTGATATAACAAATAAAAGAGTCTTAATCTGGGAAACTCCTAAAATTATCATAAATTTTATTGCTAAAATAGGTGATTTTTTACCATTACCTCTTAATACGGAAAGAGTAAGGAAAATGACAGAGAATTACGTTGTTTCTAATCAAAAAATTAAAGGTGTTTTGGGTAGAAATTTGCCTATCTCAGCGGAAGATGGTTTAAGAAAAACAATTGAATCTTTTTTAAAATGATAGCTTTATTTGTCATCCTTTGCTTATTTATAATCGAGTTAATTTACTTTAAAATAGCTCAAAAATTTAATATTATAGATAAGCCTAATAGTAGAAGTTCACATACTGAAGTCACAATCCGAGGAGGTGGTATAATTTTTTGGGCATCGGCCATGATATATTTTGTGTGTTCAGATTATAGTTTTCTATTCTTCTTTATGGGTCTTTCCTTAGTTACAGCGATAAGCTTTTTAGATGATGTTTTAACACTTCCAAATCGGTACCGTTTACCTTTTCAATTTTTAGCTATTATTTTAATCTTATTTGAACTACACTTTCTTAATAACCCAATATGGGTATGGGTATGGTTACTAATTATGGGTGTTGGAATTATTAATGCCTATAACTTTATGGATGGAATTAATGGAATAACAGGAGGTTATAGTACTGTAGTAATAGGTGCACTATGGGTTGTCAATAATTATCATGTTCAGTTTATTAGTAATAGCTTTATTATTGATATCTTGTTAGGTTTAACTGTTTTTAATCTGTTTAACTTTAGAATAAAAGCTCGTTGCTTTGCAGGGGATGTCGGAAGTGTCTCTATTGCATTCATTGTACTATTTTTAATCATTAAGGTGAGTGTGGTTGATCAAAATCCTATTTACCTACTTTTTTTAACAATATATGGTGTCGATAGCGTATGCACTATTATACAACGTTTGTGGTTAAAACAGAATATATTCCAAGCTCATCGCTTGCATTTGTTTCAAGTAATAGTGCATGATTTAAAAGTTAATCATTTGCAAATGGCAGCATACTATATGGCATCTCAGGCTCTTATTTGTTATGTAATTATTGAAAACTTAAACAAATCTGTTCTAGAACAGCTGAGTATTGGCATCGCTATTGTATTGAGTTGTTTACTTATTTATATTAGTCTTAAATCCTATTTAGTAAAATTGAAAAGAAAAAAGGTTTTTTCGTAATGATTGGCTACATCTCCTAACTATTTGAAATATGTCTCATACATTTATCCGAAAGTATTCTAATGAATTTGTTTCTCGTTGGTTAATATTATGTGTTGATATTACCATCACCATTTTTGCTTTCTATTTTGCTTGTTTGCTACGTTATAATTTCAATATTGTTACGATTAACTGGCATCTTTTAAAATATCATGTGTTGTTTTTACTGTATGTTAAAGCAGGATGTTTTTTCTATTTTCGCTCCTATACGGGTATTATAAGACATACAAGTATTGAAGATGCCATTTTACTGTTTAAAGTCACTACATTAAGTACCCTAGTAGCATCTATTATCTCTTTACTAGTACGTTACGGCGGAGCTGCTCATACCATTTTTTACATACCTATTTCTATTCTGTGTATTGACTATTTTATTTGCTTCTTTTTGTTGGTGACAAGCCGTTTTCTCGTTAAATCCATTTATGAATTTATCATATCAGGTTTTCAGGCACCTGTGCCTGTCTTGATTTATGGTGCTGGACATTCTGGATTGATAACTAAAAATGTGTTACTGCGAGACAGAACGAGAGATTATGATATTATTGGTTTTATTGATGACAATGAAAAGAAAATCAATAAAACGATTGAAGGAATAAGGGTATATGGAGTAGAAACAGCTTTGTCGAAGTTTATTTTACTACATCCAGAGATAGAAGTGATTGTCGCTATACAGTCTATTTCTAAAACAGGAAAACGAAGAATTAGTGATCGTTTTTTAGAAAAAGGTATCGTTGTCAAAACGGTTCCTCCCATTGAAAAATGGGTAGAGGGAGAGTTCACAGCCAACCAGATTCATAATATTAAGATAGAAGACTTACTGAGTCGTGATCCTATTCAAATTGATACCAAGCAGATTAACGAGGAATTGAGTGGTAAAACCATTTTGGTAACAGGGGCTGCTGGTTCAATTGGGAGTGAGATTGTTAGGCAATTATTGTTATTTTTCCCATCTAAAATTATTTTGGTTGATCAAGCTGAATCTGCCTTATATGATTTAGAGTTTGAGATTAAAAAGAAAATCCCCGAGAATACGCAAGTTCAAGTGTTTGTTGCTGATGTAACGGATAGAAATAGGATGTGGCAGATTTTTAAAAAAAACAAACCTCAATTTGTATTTCATGCAGCAGCTTACAAACATGTTCCTTTGATGGAAAATAATCCCTATGAAGCAGTAAAGGTCAATGTGTTAGGAACTAAGAATATCGCTGATTTATCTGCCGAGATGGGTGTGAATAAATTTATTATGGTGTCCACCGATAAAGCTGTAAATCCTACCAATGTAATGGGAGCAACTAAACGCTTGTCTGAAATGTACACCCAGAGCATGAATCATATTGAGGGAATAAGAACGAAGTATATCGCTACTAGATTCGGAAATGTCTTAGGTTCGAATGGTTCCGTAATACCCTTATTTAAAAAACAGATTGAAAACGGGGGGCCTGTAACCGTTACTCACCCAGAAATTACTCGTTACTTTATGACTATTCCCGAAGCTTGCCAATTAGTATTGGAAGCAGCTTCGATGGGAAAAGGAGGTGAGGTGTTTGTCTTTGACATGGGAGAGTCTGTTAAAATAGTAGATTTAGCGAAAAAGATGATTGTGTTATCAGGATTAACACTTAACAGGGATATCACTATTGAATTCTCAGGTTTGAGACCAGGGGAAAAATTATACGAAGAACTTTTGAATAGCGATGAAAATACCTTACCAACCCATCATCCCAAAATTATGATTGCTCAGCTGACGAAACCAAGTTTTGCAATGTTAGAGATTGCATTGGGAGAAGTGGAACGGTATTTGTTGGAAGGTACAAATAAAGAACTTATCGGTTTAATAAAGGAATTAGTACCCGAGTTTGTGAGTAATAATTCGGTATATGAAGAATTAGATAAGTCAAGGAGTACTAAAGTGAAGAAGTAACTACCATAAAATAAATAATCTTAGGTAAACTGTTTGAAAAGGTATTGAAAACTAAGTTAAATCTTTAATCTTTGTAATATAATTTCAGAAAACGAACGTTGTAAATAAACTATCTAAATGATATGAAAAAACGTATATTATTAATTGCCAGCATCTTATATGTGATGAATGCTATTTCTACAAAGGCACAGACAATTACGGCTCCTACGGGACAAAATTTGACGATAGCGAACTCTGTAAATGTTATAGGAGGGAGTGTAAATATCAAAGCGGATAGTGCGTTTAAGATTGGAGGTAAAGCTATTTTAAAGATAAATGGTTATCAAAATATTTTTCTTGGAGATAGCACTGGTATTTTTAATACAGGAGCTAATAATACATTTGTTGGTAAAAATGCTGGATTTAAAAATATATCAGGATTTGCCAATATGTTTTTAGGATCGTTTGCTGGATATAAAAACATATCTGGGGCTGCCAATACATTTATTGGAGTAAGTGCAGGTGAAGCTAATACTACTGGAGGAAATAATTTATATATCGGTACAGCAGCTGGGGCAGATAATTTAGGTGGTAACGGAGGTACATTTATTGGAGTAAATTCGGGCAGGCATAGTACAAGTGATTACAACTCTTTTTTAGGTGCTGCGAGTGGGGATAATATAACGTCTGGTACAAATAACTCTGGAATTGGCGTTTACGCAGGTAAAAATTTAACTACTGGTAGTAATAATACATTTATTGGATATTCATCTGGTGTTTTAGTTGGGGCTCAAGGAATCTCCAATGCTACAGCTATTGGAGCAAACGCAACTGTATCAGCCTCTAACTCTGTAGTACTAGGTAACAACGCAAACGTAGGTATCGGAACAACAGCTCCTGCAAATAAATTGGAGGTTGTTGCTGCCGCTGGACAAAGTGGACTTCGTTTGAAGGGTTTAGCTGGAATGTCTGGAACACTTCAGGTAAATGCTGCTGGTGATGTGATATTGGTTGGTGCTGGTGCAAGAATGGCTGCTGCTACTGATGATGCTAATTGGACGCTTAGTAGCAACTATTTATATAATAATAGTAATGGTGTTGTTATTGGAGAGGGTATTTCTTCACTACCTGCTGGATATAAATTGTTCGTTTCTGATGGTATCTTAACTGAAAAAGTGAAAGTGGCTGTTAAAAACGGTGAGGATTGGGCGGATAGAGTTTTTGAAGATAATTATAAAATGTTGTCTCTAGCTCAAACGAATCAATATATCAAAGAGAATAAGCACTTACCTGGTGTGCCTTCTACGCAAGAAATGATTGAGAAAGGTAATGATTTACATAAAACAGACGTGATTTTATTAACTAAAATTGAAGAGTTATATCGTCATGTAATTAAAATCGAGCAAGAAAATCAGGCTTTGAAAAAAGAACTTAAATCATTGAAAAACCGTAAGCGTTAATTCTTATGAGAAAGCTACTATTAGGTATTGCTTTACTTGCTTCTTGTGGAGTGAGTTTGGCTCAGCAGCAGCAGGTAGAATTAACCAAAACGATTGCGTATGGTAGTTCTGTTCATGAAGTTGCTGTAGATAAGATTGTTGCGACGAACGTGGTAGAAGCAAAGGCTTCTGTACATTACGAAGCTGGTAAATCGGTAGTATTGAAGCCTGGTTTTATGGCTGAAAAGGGAACGACTTTTAAGGCTACGATTGGTAAAGTAGAACGTATTTCGGATTATAACGAATCCTTAGGTACCAATTTATCTGCTCGTCCGAATCCTTTTGTGGAAAGTACAGAAATTGTTTATGTACTTCCTCAAGCGGGAAAGGTTTCGCTTTCGGTAACGAACTACTTAGGTATGCCAGTCGCCTTATTAGTGAACGATGAGTATCAAGAAGCAGGAGTATATCGTGTTAAATTTGAGGGACAACAGATTTCTGTAGGTTCGTACATTTATACGCTTAAAACAGATCGTTCGGTACTTTCTAAGAAGTTAACGAAGCTGTAAACTTTACTACATTATCTGACAAATAAAAAATCCTCGTAACCAGCAATGGGTACGAGGATTTTTTATTTGTCAACGATCTGAGCTTATTGTGCAGGAGAATCTGCCCACCACTCGTCGTTTTCCCAGAAATTATCCCATCCTAAATGGCGATATTTTGGATTCACTTCGACATCTCTTTCTCCGATAGAAAAATGAGGTAGAATATCGTCAGCAATCATGAATAAATCTTTTGCTACAATAAAACTCTTTTGATCGTTGCTAAGTAGGGCATTCTTTTTCCAATTGCCTTCTAATAAGAATCCACCACCTTTGCTAGAGGATGTTTTATTATAGAACCATAAACCCACTTCTGGCTTTATTTTAGGGTCATATTGGTTATAGTTAAAGTCGATGGCAACTTTGCCACTGAACGTTCCATTACCTTTTACTTTTGAATCTTCTTTCAATTTGAATTCTCCAATAGTTGAATAGAAGTTTTCGACTCCTTCTATATTAGGGTCTTTACCTTTATAAAATTCTTGCAAATTGATTTCACCTGAAAAAGAGACAATATTTTTCTTGTAACGAGTTTTTCCTGATAGCAGATAGCGAAATGGATTGCTGGCATCTTTACTTACTTTGTCAACATAAAATTCAATACGGTAATGATCTGGTCCATAAAAACCATTAAAGATTTCAATATAGGGTTTATCATTTTCGATAGGTTGAATACTTGAAAGT
>JARXAV010000119.1 GCA_029865665.1 Flectobacillus sp.
GCGTAGTAGAAAGGAATATCTTCACGGTCATAATAGCCCAAAGTCAAGGGCATATCTTTGTACTCTTTGTGTCCAGATTGTTTTACATGAAGCCATTTGTCATTTTTTCCGCCGTTCAAAGCATCTACTTGGTTTTCCCAAGAATGTGGTAACGAACTCATCCAAGTAGCGTTTGAATCCCGTAGATTTAGGCGAAAAGGAGCGAAAGTTTGTCCTTTTTCATTTTGCTGTAACCACACTTTATTTCTGTTCGGAAGTGTAATTGTACGAGGGTCGTTGAAACCACGCACCCCTTGCAACGTACCAAAACAGTGGTCGAAAGAGCGGTTTTCTTGCATCAAAATGACAATGTGTTCAGCATCCCAGAACGTACTTCCTTCAGCAGGATTAATTGCCATTGCTTTTTGAATGGAAGCAGGTAACATTCCCAGAAAACCAGCCCCAGAGGCTAATACAGACGCTTTTTTGATAAACTCTCTCCTTGATTCCATGTTGTTAGTTGCGATGAATGTGTTTGTAAGACGACTAAAAATAGTGGCACAAAGATAGAAGAGGAGAAAAGATAAAACTGTACGGGTATATTATTGCTTTGTTAAAGAAATGTGAGGAGGAAGCAAGAAGAACCATTTTTCAAAAATATCTCCGTAAGACATGTAGGTAATCGTTATCTGCGATTTTGTTGATGTGTTATTGCGTAAGTGGTTATTTATTAGTGGTTTATTTTGATTTTGTGTCTCTTGAATCAAGGGTTAAACTATCAGAAGGGACAACGTTATCGTTTCAAGATTCTATCTTGAGTGATTTTTTTGTAGAAGTGTTCTCTAAAAACCAATCCGATTGGTAATTCTTTGGAATCAATTTTTAGAAAATCGTTATCGAAACTGTTGACATGGTTTAAGTTGACGATAAAAGATTTATTAATGCGAACAAAATGACTTTCGGGTAATTGTGTGCCAATCGTTTTGATATTCATCGCCACTGCTAATTTTTCGGTAAGCGTATGTACCAAAACGTAGTCTTTTAAACCCTCAACGTACTGAATGTCATTGACCGCAACTCGATGTGTTCGTCGGTCTGCTTTGATGAGAATATACTCAGATAAATGTTGGTTTGAAGGCGAGGTTTCTGCTTTTTTACGAAGTTTATATTGTTCTTCTGCTTTACTGACTGCTTGGAAAAAACGTTGGAAACGAATGGGTTTAGTCAGGTAATCGACCGCAGCTACCTCGTAACTTTCTACTGCATATTCAGAATAAGCCGTCGTGAAAATAATCATTGGTGGATTTAAAATGATTTTAGCCAATTCCAAGCCCGTCAGATTAGGCATGTTTATATCCAAGAACATTAAATCAATGTCATTTTCTTTCAAAAACTTATGAGCATCCAAGGCATTAGAAAACGAGCCAACCAGTTCCAAAGAATCTATCTGACGAATATTCAAGGTCATGCCTTCAATGGCGAGCGGTTCATCATCAACAATAATACATCTCATTGGTAATTTCTAAGGTTAAAAATACAGAAAACTTGTTATGTACGTCTTCAATTTTTAGGTGATAATGGTTCTGAAATAATAATTCAAGTCTTTGTTTTACGTTATTCAAGCCTAAACCTCCAACTTTTGTTTTATTCGTTATCATTTCGGCTTGCTTTTCATTGATAATTTCAAATTCAATCAGGTTTTTTAAATTCTCTTTTTTAAAAGTGAATTTTATTAAGACTTCGCCATCTGTTTTTCCATGTTTTAAAGCATTTTCAATAAAAGTCATAAACAAAAATGGAGGAAGACGAAGGTTATGAAAATCGCCGATAATTGACAACTGAAAACGAGCATTTGTTCTTCTGATTTCTTCCAACATCAACCAAGTTTTTATAAAATCCAATTCTTTCGACATCAAAACGGTTTCGCCACTTCCCTCATAAAGTTGGTATCTTAATAAATCCGAAAGCCCAAGAATTACTTCTCCTGCTTCTTCAGGGCGGGTCTTATTCAAAACATAGAGATTATTGAGCGTATTGAACAAAAAGTGTGGATTCAACTGACTTTTTAGCATTTCTACCTGAGCGTTGTGGGCATCTGATTCAGCGCTTAAACGCTTTTTGGTTTCCCAAATCCACATTTTAAATGCCTTTAGTCCGATAGCTGCAATGTGAAAAACACCATAATTTATAAATTTGCCAATTAGATACAGCGTGTAATATTGGGAGTCTTTGTTATTGCATCCAAAATAGGCGTTAATCCATGATTCTAAAACCACTTCAAGCAAAACCAATACAAAGAAACCGATGGCATAGAGCGATATTTGACCTTTTCTCAGTAAGAAATTTGACCAATAAAGCAGGTGAAAAACTAAGGTAACGACAGTAAATAAATGCACTGACGCTTCTACCAATAGCACAAAGAAGAATTCTGATTCACTGAGGTTTCGATAACTCATAGAATCTAATGAATAAAAAAGTCCCATCGAAAATATCACTACACAAAATAGGATATACTGCCAGACTCTCAGTCGGGGATTAATGACAAGTTCGAAGATATGGTTGATTGATTGATTCATTACAGCAAATGTAATTCTTTCTTAAATTTTCTCTAGTAACTTTCTACCAAGTGGACTAACTATTATACAAAATTGATGAAAACGGTTTTTTTATGGATTTGTAGGTTTGATATAATAAATGATGTGCTTGGTATGAAAACCTAAATATCGCTTTCAAATAAATGAGTGATTTGCTGAATAAAACGAACAGTATTTAATTTTAAATCATATTTTATGAAGTACTTCATGATTTCAATTCTTGTTTTAATAGGAATTAACACCGCAAAATCCCAACATATACAAGGTTCTGTAAAAGATGACAAGGGAGGCTTACAACCTTTTGTCAATCTTGTGTTACTGACTATTCCTGATTCTACTTTGGTAACAGGTGCAGTATCTGATGAGGGGGGAAACTTTAAATTTTCGAACCTCAAAGCAGGAAAATATTTACTTAAAGCATCTTCGGTTGGATTTCTACCGTATTATTCTAAAGTTGAATTTCCTCAAAATCAAACCATTGACATTATGCTACAAACCAACACAGCCTTATTAACTGAAGTGGTCGTGAAAGGTAAAAAGCCAGTTATTGAAGCTCAGGGAGAAAAATTAGTCTTTAATGTGGAAGCTGCCAGTAATACTGTCGGATTAAATGGCTTAGAAGTTCTTCGAAAATCACCTGGGGTAACCATCGACCAACAAAATAATTTGATGTTGAAAGGTCGCCCGAAGGTTCAAGTGTATATAAACGGTAAACCCTCAATGATTCAAGGCAGTGAATTAGCTTCGTTTCTGAAAGGATTGAGAGCCAGTGATATTGCATCCATCGAAATGTCAACCACATCTGGAGCATCTTATGACGCTGCTGGTGGGGGAGGAGTCATAAATATTCAATTGAAAAGCAACCTGAAGGCTGGACTAAATGGCTCAGTTTCTACCACAGTAATGCAAGGAAGAACACCGAAAGGAGAAGCTAATGTTGCCGTTAATTATAGTGATGCGAAATGGAATATCACCACGTCGGTCAGTTCTACAAGGGGTGTTTGGCGTGATACGGAAGAGATAGTAAACATGACTTCTGATAATAAAATTGTCCGCACTAATTCTTATTATGACGAAAACAGAAATGGACTAAACCTCAGATTACGAAGTGATTATAAAATTTCCAAGAAAAGTACTTTAGGCTTAAACTTTATGAACAGTTACAACAACGAAGATCGAGAAGGAGTGAGTAATACGTTGATTTTCGGAAATAGTACAGGCATTGTGCCTCAAACAAAGCTAAACTCATTCAACAATATACAGAGAAATATTGATGTTTTAAACTTAGGCTTAAATTACCGATTTGAGAATGATAAGAAAATGAAATGGGGAATTGATGCAGACTGGAACAGCAACAAAAATAAATCAAAGACATTTCAGCCCAATTTTTATCTAAATCCCGTCAATAATTCGACCTTATTTACCCGCAACTATGCCATGACTGCACCAGTGAGTATTGATATTAAAATGGTAAAAACAGACTTTGAAATTCCATTGAAAGCGATTGGTAAATTAAATGTTGGAGCTAAGTATTCCGCTGTTGAAAGTAATAATAATTTTGACTTATATAATGTCAATAATTCCGAAAAATTGATTGACTCAAGTCAGTCTAATCACTTTAATTACCTCGAACGTATTGCGGCAGGTTATGTGAGTTTATCGGGAAAAAAAGGAAACTGGGAGTATAGTTTGGGTTTACGTTTGGAAAGAACTCATACAACAAGTAAGCTTACAGCACTTCGTCGAAATCAAAACAAAATGATTGATACCAATTATGTAAATATTTTTCCAACGCTTGCCTTAACCTATAATCTGAACGAAAATAACGCATTTTCATTGGCGTATCGTTATTCCATCGACCGACCTGTTTACACCGATTTAAACCCTTTTGAAAGAAGAGTTGACGATTATAATAGTTCGAGAGGGAATCCTTTTTTAAGACCGCAGTTTACTAATACAGTAGAATTGGGCTACACTTTCTTACAATCGATGAATTTTACCCTAAACTATTCATACACCAAAGATTATGCGGCATTTGTAACAGACAGAGCAATTAATCCAACGACTAAACAGGAAGTTTTTTATGACATCACTCGAAATTTAGACAAGATGCAACAATACGGAATTAATCTAAGCTTCCCAATTCCGATAACCAATTGGTGGCAAGGATTTGCTAATATTTATGCTAATTACACGATGTTCAAATCGAATTTGCAATCAAACAAAGTAATCGACCGTAACATACTTGGGGGTGGCCTTTGGATTCAGCAGCAAATGAATTTCGGTAAAGGATGGGAGTTTGATATTTCTGGCTGGTATGCCTTAAATTCAACTTGGGGTGTATCCGTTTCTAATCCAATGGGCGTTTTTGATGCAGGCATTTCAAAAAAGATACTAAAAGAAAAAGGCTCTTTAAAATTTACCTTTAATGATTTATTCAAGGGTTCATTCTGGGATGCAGATACAAGAATTGGAAACTTCACAACCATCAATCGAGGTACTTGGGAAGGACGTTATATTGCAATTAGTTTCAACTATCGCTTTGGTTTACTTAAAACCGATTTGAAACTCGGAGAGGATGAAACCAAAAATGGAAGAAGGCGATAAACGTTGCTTGAAGGTATAGAATGCGACATAACTTAGTAGAATCTCAATCCGCAAAAACGTATAGGTTTAGTTTCAAGAAGTTCAGTCGTATTCTATATGTTCGTCTATTTATGTAGAAATCTAAATGATATCAATATGTGGTTAACACATAATTGCACTTAAAGTATGCCCAATCATACTTTCTAAAACCCTACTTCGTTATATTCCCAGCAAAGATTAGTAAATTGCACCTTATCAGAACCCAATCCCGACTGGGTTTACATTTATATAAAAAACGCTCCTTTCGGGGTGAGAGCAACGCCGTAATAATGAACTTCAAATTCCTTAATTTCTTAACCCTCTTAGTATGCCTAACGGTTGGAAACCTCTTTGGTCAAAAAGTTAATCAATCAGCAAACTATCAGTTTTTTGTTGATTTGAATAAAGTTCAACACGATAAATTGGAAGTGGTTTTAATCACACCCAAAATCAATCAAGACGAAATTGTTTATAACTTACCTAAAATTGTTCCAGGTACGTATGCCAATTATGATTTTGGTCGTTATGTGTCTAATTTCAGGGCTTTTAATGCAGCAGGAAAAGCACTTTCGGTTGAAAAAGTAAATGCCAATAGTTATAAAATTAAGGGAGCGAAGACGCTTACTAAAGTTAGCTATTTGGTAGATGATTCATGGGATTCTCCCGAAATCAAAGGCGAATACATCTTTGAACCAGCAGGTACTGACATCGAAAAAGATTCCTTGTTTGCGATTAATACCCACGGTTTCTTTGGGTATTTCGACAACCTAAAAAAGGTCGCTTACGAAGTAACATTCACGAAACCAGCAGGTTTTTATGGCTCAACATCCATGACAGCGGTGAAATCTGATGACAAAGCGGATACCTTCACAACCTCAACTTATAACGATTTAGTGGATGCTCCCATCATGTATTCAAAGCCCGATACAACGATTTTGAAAGTGGGTGGTGCAGATATTTTGATTTCGGTTTATTCGCCTAACAAACAGGCAACTTCTGCGGAGATTGCTGCGAATGTGAAAACCTTATTGGAAGCTCAAAAAGAATATTTAGGAGGGACATTGCCTATTAAGAAATACGCATTCATCATCGTGTTGTCTGATAATTTGAAAAACGGTAGCTATGGTGCTTTAGAGCATTCGTATTCTTCGTTCTATTATTTGCCAGAATCGTCTTCAGAAGAATTGTCGCAAACGGTGAAAGATGTGTGTTCGCACGAGTTTTTCCACATTGTTACCCCTTTGAGTATTCATGCAGAAGAAATTGGGAATTTCGATTTTAACCAACCGAAAATGTCAAAACATTTGTGGATGTATGAAGGAATGACCGAATATGCAGCGGGACACATGCAAATCAAATACGGTTTAATCGAATTGCCGATGTATTTGAATATGTTGAGAAACAAGATTTCTAACATGAACGACCGTTATAAAGATACGCTTCCGTTTACAGAAATGAGTGCGGATGTCTTGGATAAATACAAAGACCAGTATCAAAATGTGTATGAAAAAGGAGCTTTGATAGGTTTGTGTTTAGATATTAAGTTACGTCAGCTTTCGGGTGGAAAGTACGGAACGCAAAACCTAATGCGTGATTTGTCAAAATATTACGGAAAAGATAAGTCATTTAACGATGCGGAGTTGTTCGATAAAATCACCGAGATAACAGGTTTTCCAGAAATTCGTACGTTCTTTAAAACGTATGTAGAAGGAAATAAGCCTTTGCCGTTAGTAGAAATTTTGGGTAGTGTAGGAATTGATTACGCAAAAAGCCAAAAGAAAAGAGAAAAGTCGTTGGGCGTTTCGGTGTATAACTTAGGGGTAAATCCAGAAACAAAAGGGATTTTTATTATTGACGAAGACGGTATTGATGAATTTGGTGCTAAACTAGGCTTAAAAGCAGGAGACGAATTTGTTTCGTTGAACGGAAAACCACTAGGTTTAGAAACCTTCCGTGACACGAGAACGTACTTTATGAAAGAGGTAAAAGATGGCGATCCTGTTGAAATGGTGGTTTTACGTAAGCAAGGAGATAAAAAAGTAGAGACAAAATTAACGACTCCTTTATTCATTCCTGAAATTACAGAAAAGAATATCCTAACGCCTAAAGCAAACCCAACAGAAGCAGAAATTGCTCTTTTGAAGGCTTGGTTAATGCCGTAGGGAATACGTAAAATATCAAATAAAACGAGGCTGTACCGACAAAGTACAGCCTCGTTTTGTTTAATCGTCTTCCTATTTGAAACCTCCTAAATAGATTTCTTTGATAAAAATTCGATTGGCAAAGCCCATATTAATATCTACTTTGTCGATACGCTCTTCAAAAAAAGTATCTCCATAGTAATCTTCAATTTGATATTGAATACGATGAGGAATTTTACCGCTATTGAGTGAAATAAGCTCTCGATAATCATCGTATATTTTTCTTTCCATCGATATTTTCTTGCCGTCTTCGTAGAGAACCGTTTCCGAAGAAATAATGGTGAAATTGCCTTTATCAATATACAAATGATGTTCCTTCTTAGGAATAGAGCGGTTGGCTGCATTCACCGTTTTTTCGATATAACTCAAATGATAACATAGTTTTCCATTAGAAAAGACATCTTCTTGTAATTCGAAATTATTCCATAAATCCAAGCGGAACGAAGTCATTACATAGAGTGGAACAAGCTTTTCCATACTATCCCAATAGTCGCCATTAGAGATTTTTTTCCATTTCTCACCCGATACTCGGTCGTCGTGTTTCCATGCTTCAATGCCATTGATGACAAAGAAATAATTGTCAGGCATTTTCTTTTTTAGTAAAAAATTGGCAAAAGCCCCACACCATTTATCTTCAGAAGTAGGCACGTTACTGTCTTCAAAACGAAGGGTAGAAGTTAAGTGAACCTTTTCAACGCCTTTCAATATCTGACTACCCCCAAAACCTTCAATTAGTTTGCTTAGGATTGGTGCATTTTGTTGAAAAGCCGCCGAGTCCAGTAGATTGTTCCATTTCGTTTGCATGTTGGCTAACTGGGCAGAACGATTATTTTTTTCTTGTTCCCAATCTGCTTCATCCCGTTCTATTTTTTCAAAAAAAGCGAGTCTAGCGTCTTCTTTTTCTTGCTTCATATCTTCTTGAATTTTGAAGCCTAATTTGCTGAGTTCGCTAAAGCGTGAGGTGTGAGCTCTAATTTTATTCACGACAAACGCATTTTGATTAAGCCTAGCGATAAGTTCATATCCCCAAGATTTTCTGAAATCATTCTTGACAAGTAAATCAGCAAAGAAAAGACTTCTTTCTTTTTCTTCCAGTAGAAAGTAGGTTTCGGCTAAATTATTCGTGACAATAAAACGAAGTTTTTCATTCTCAGGAGATTGCGTATATTTTACAAGCAATCCTTCCAGGTAATTCAAATGGGTGTTTAATCTAGTTTTATCCAAGCCTTTTTCAAGTGTCATTTGTTTTAATTGACTGCTTATTTCTGTTTCAAAAGCCAGTAAAGAAGTATATTCTGGGTGTTCTTTATTGGTCATCCAAACAAAGGTTTCTTTGTCTGACTTGATACTAAAGCCGATTGTCCGATTCAACTTCGCTTGAATTTTATAGAGGGCTATATTAATAGCCTTTTCACTTTCTGCACCGAACTCATTTTTGATAGCAGCATTAGCAAGTTGGGTTTGTACATCTTTTTTAGTACCATAAGTATAATATAGAATCTTTTCAAGAGTCGAAATATCTTCTTTGTATAAGCTATTACCCTGATATTTTACTTCAACATTAATCGTGATTTTAAACGATACCATCGGAGAAAATGTGTAGGTGTTATTTTGGCGATTATATACTGAATCAATGTTATTTCTTAGATATTTGGGTTCTTGAATGGTGAGATAAATTTTCACTTTCCCATTTTCATTATCTTTTAAGTAGCCATCAAGCTGGAAAAAATCTCGTTTGATATTTTTTTCTGCCACAGATATTTCTCCGTCGAATTTTACATAAAGGGCTTGTGTCAGAACATCGTCCAAAATGGCGTTTTCTGGGAATGATATGGAGTTAATCCAAAAATTCTGTTTCGTGAATTTAATTTTTTCCTGACTAAACGTCTTTGATACACCAATGAGTAGCAGGATTAGCAGTAGTAGTGTGTTCTTTTTCATAGGACAAAAAAATGCCACCAAATCAGATTTGATGGCATTTAGATTTATTTGGTAATTCTTATTTCTTGTTATTAAATACTTGAATGGTATTGTTTAATACATAGAAAATATTCTGCGTCGCTGGATCAACCTCATACAAAGGTCTATCGTTTTGGAAGATTAATTTATCAACCTCAACACCATCGGCTTTTCTTACTTTAACCAATACTTTTGCTCCACTAGGGTCTTTTGCATAGATATAAGAGAAATCTTTGTTTTGTTTCATCGCATTGAAACGAGAGCCATAACGATTTGCTAATTGTCCTAATGCAGCAGATGCCGCCCCTGAAACCGCTGATTCTGTTAGTTTAGCATTATCTTTTTCCTTGATAACTGATTTTCTAGGAACGCCATTTTCATCACGGTAAGTCATCGTAATTTCAGAACCTTCAAAGCCACTTACTACAGCATTTGCACCTGCAGCAAAGCTACCTATCATGGCTGCCCCTTTGATTAGTTGACGGTTGCCTTCACCTGGTTGCGTATAGACGTTGTGATATTTCACTTTTCCATCAAGGCCAACGCTCATTACTTCTACAGGACCAGCTAATACCACACCCCAAGGGAACATTTCAATGTTGTTTAATTCTTTCTCTTTCTTGATGTTTACTTTTGCAAACGGCTCTGGTTTGTCATCAATTGAAGGGTCGAATTTATATAATTCTTCATCGTTATATACTAAATACGAATTTGTTTTTTCGTCGTAAGTAGGCAATACAGGTCTTGAATTATTGAATTTAATATTACGTTTCCAAAGCTTACGACCACTTTTGTAGTCAACCATATTTCCGTAAGTTCCTGTTAAATACATTACTTTATCACCTACTTTTCCTAAATAATAAATTGGATCTTCTTTGTCATCGGCAATTTCAATAAAGCTTTTCCAAAGTTTTTCACCGTTTTTATTAATCAACATCATTTCATTTTCAGCTACGTATAAGAAATCTTGGTCAATCGGAATAACTCTTTTCAAACCGTCACCACGAGCATCTTTTTTCCATACTTTTTCTCCTGTTTTTAAGTCAAAGAAATTAAAGCCACCATAGTGTGCAATTAATAATTTTGTACCCCAGTCTTCTAAGTAAACGATACGTTTCGTTTTGATGGATTCTTCCCAAATACTTTTTCCTGTTTCTGTGTTTAATACGTTTAAGTATTCTTTTGTGGACATTCCCCCTTTGCTGTTCACCACCACAATGTTTTTATCATTTTGAGTAGGGAAAAACTTCGTGTACTCTTCTTCTCCCGTCCAGTTTAACTTACCTGAGACTTTATTGAACGAGTACAATTTGCCATAAAGTAAATAGTAAATCGTATTTCCGTTGATGCGGGCAATATTAGTATTAGCAGATTCTTTCAAAGAAAAACTGAATAAAGACTTCGCCTTACTAACAGGAGTATTCCATTTTAAAGCACCCGTCTTCATGTCTAATAAAGCAATAGACATATTGTCTCCTGTTTTCAAAGTCAATAGATATTCGTCTGATTCTGGGATGAAATCAGATTGGAATACCCAAAAGGATTCTTTGGAAGAATTATACACGATTTTACCTGTTTCGGTATTGATAATCATGTATTTAGAGTTAATAAATGCTTCAACGTACGGGCTATTAGGCACGCTCGTTAATTCTTTTTTCTCTTTGAATACTTTTCCAAACTCAGGGTCTGTTAAAATATCTACGGCAGAGGTTGCACCAAAATCTTCCTTTGTAAGCGTCCAAACGATTTTCTTTGATTCAGCATCAATTCCTTTCAGTGTAGAGCCTTCTTTGAAGACCAAGACGCCTGTAATTTCATTCTGTACTAAATCTTGGATTTTGCCTTCTGTGGTGATAACTTCGTCATAAGTACGTTGTGCGAAGGTTGGCACAGTGAGTGTGAGCAATAGACAACACGCAATTGCTTGTGTAAACTTTTTCATTGTAAAGGTTATTATTTTGATGAATTAAATAAGGATTAGATGAGACTACAATAACATATAAAAAGGTCTAGCGACGAATAGAGTCCATAGGGTATTAAATAGTGTTTAGTGTAGAAACAAATAACGTTGCAAATATAGATAAAGGGATTATACTTTACCAAAAAACACAGGATTTTAATTTGTTACGATTCTTTTCCAAAGCAAAAACAATAACTTTGTAGGAAATTCAGAAAAGCACCCCATCCCCGAAGGGGAAGCTTGCAAATTAACTTAAACTGTCCTTTCGGGGGTTGAGGACAGATATTACCATGGCAGAACCAAAAAACGATACCGCTTCAGCGTTAAAAGACATTATTTCACATGCCAAAGAATATGGCTTTGTGTTCCCTTCTTCTGAAATTTATGACGGACTTCAGGCCGTTTATGACTATGGTCAGA
>JARXAV010000243.1 GCA_029865665.1 Flectobacillus sp.
TTAATCCTCCAAGATATTTCCTAAGAATGTATTTTTAGCCGCAAAAGAGATTAACAACAGTAAAATGGCTAAACGAAGATAATTTTGATAAAAATCCTGCACATTTCGGAAGCGATTCTGTTTGATTTTTACCTTTTCTAAACGGTCAATAGATTTAAAAATAGCCGCTAATGACTTTTCATCGGTTGCTCTAAAAAACACGCCTTCGCTGATATTGGCAATTTTTCGCAAGGAAGTCTCATCGACTTTTTCACCTGCTTTTTGGTCTGTTCCTACAACAATGGTATAAACTTTAATCCCAAAGGCTTTTGCCAATTTGGCGGCAGTCACGGGGTCAAGGTTTCCTGCGGTATTGTCTCCGTCCGAAATCAAGATTGCCACTTTACTTTTTGAGGCTACTTCTCGCATTCGGTTAATACACATTCCCAAGGCATTGCCAACGGCTGTTCCTGATGTCTTAATCATTTCGGGCGACATATCGTCGATGTATTCGTTTAATACCTCATAATCTGTTGTGAGTGGACACAAAGAAAAAGGCTC
Organism: Flectobacillus sp.; assembly: GCA_029865665.1. Next base: position 541 of record JARXAV010000243.1, read on the forward strand.
TCCCGAGAATACCACCAACCCAATACGGTCATAATGACGACCTTCAATAAATTTTTTGGCAACTTTTTTGGCAGCTACTAATCGAGAAGGTGGAATATCTTTTGATTCCATCGACTCTGAAATATCCACTGCTAACATAATGTCAATGCCTTCCGAAACATCTTCGGCTTCGGTGATGTAGCGTTGCGGTCTTGCCAATGCCAGAAAAACCAACATGATACTAAAAACCATTAAAATCCCTGGAACAAAACGCAAATAGCTTACCCAATTCGACCCTAAATCACTTGCCGAAAAAGAAACATTCAACTTCTGTGTTCCTGCCCCAATAAGCCAATTTCTTAACAAGAAAAGTAGTGGCACTATCGGTAAGCAGTACAGATAATACGGCGATGCCCAGTCAAAAGACATCAAGGTTTGATATTTTATCCAATAGGTTGAAAACCAATCGTTTTCCATACGTATTTTTAGTCTTTTAGTTAAAACTTCTAAGTAATAATGTTGAATGATGAATTTTAAATTTTGGATTCAATAAACTAGCTATAAGGACTTTACATCCAAAATTCATCATTCAAAATTTACCATTATTTCACGACTTACACCGCTGAATCTATCAAATTTTGACGGTGTTCACGGTATAATCCCTGAGCTAGTTCATCCAAAATGGCCAATGAAGCAACCGTTTTTTTCGAGAAGTTTCCGCCATAAATTGTTCCGTCAATTTCTCGCAAGGCATCCGACAAACGGTCATCTTTTAGGTTATCCAAAATTTCTTTGGTCGTAAAAGTCGTAAAGGGTTTTTCTTCTAAACGTTCAATGTAAATTTTCCATAAAACAACGGCTTTTTCCACATTATTCACCCGTCGTTTTCGATCTTCAGAAGCCTTACTCAACCGTTGAAACAAACGGTGATATTCCTCGTATCGCCTACGAAACTGAAAAAGTTTAATTTGACGACGAATAGGTTTACCAAAGAGCCAAAAAATAATACCCGCTAGTACCGATAAACCTAGAAAAATCAGAAAAATCAAGGGGTAATTGGCTTGTTGTCTCAAACGAATCGTTTGGGTATCTTCTTTTAATGCTAAAGTTCGGTCTATCGTCCCTTTCAGAATTGGGTTCAAATAAACAGAATCCATTGGGGAAAAAACCCGTGTACAATCTTGTTTACTTCGTACAAAAACAGGTAAGCTGAGTTTCTGAACACGGTTTACTTCAAAGGTAGTGAGGGTATAAACAACACTATCGACACTTCCATTGGCATCGGTCACGGTCGGATAATATTCCCGATCTAGCAATTCAAAGGGAGCATAATTAAACGTAGTATCTGGAAAAAAAACGTCAACAGAAGCTTTATGACGATAGCTGATGGCATATTTTACAGGCAACCCAATCTTTACGCTGTCAGTAAGAAACTTTCCTTTGGGCGGTTTCCATGTTGGCATTTGAGCAAGCAATTGCCAACTCAACAACAACATCAATTGAAGTAGGGTAAAGGCTCTAATCATTTTCGTACTTTAAATAATTTTATCAACTTAGGTACATAATCCTCCGAAGCATCAATGGCTAAATAATTGGCATTATGTTGTTTACAAACCTGTTCTAATCGTTTTGAACTATCTTCAAACAGGTTTTTCATTCGATTTCTAAACCAATTTGACGAGGCATTTACCCAAATCGTCTTACGACTTTCGGTATCATAAACAGGAATAATTCCCAAACGAGGCAAATTAGTTTCTCGCTGGTCGTATAAATGAATCACCACTAAATCGTGTTTTCGGGCAAGTGCTTTTAAATTTTCTTCGTAACCAGTATCTATAAAATCGGAAATTAGCACCACTAAACTCCGACGTTTCAATAATTCGAGGGTAAATGTAATTGCTTTTTTTAAGTTCGTTCCAGGCGATTCTGGCTTTAATTTAAACAATTCCAAAATTGTCTGATAACCGTGTTTGAGGGTATTGGCAGGTTTGGTATATTTTTCTTTTTGATCCGAAAAACACAATAAACCTACATGACTAGCCTCCTTTATTGCCGACAAGGTAAGTACTCCACATATTTCTTTGGTAGTGTCTAATTTGGAGTGATTAGACCGACCAACATCCTGCGAGGCACTTACATCTAACACAAAAAAGACCGTTTGTTCTTTTTCCTCTTTAAAGATTTTCACAAAAGTTCCATGCCCTTTTGCGGTGGTATTCCAATCAATCAAACGAACATCATCACCGTATTGATACAGACGTAAGTCACTGAATTCTAAGCCAGAACCTTTAAAAACCGAATGAAAGTTACCCCTCATCTGAGAAGTAACCGCTTTACGAATTCTGATTTCGTATTTATGTAATTTGGACAGAAATTCTTGCGGATTCATACGTTATTGGCATCTTATTTTTATGGAAAGACTATTTATTCGAGAAATCCTCGTAGGGAAATAGACTGTTTTCCATCAATTTTCGTTAATATTTATTAAAATTGACCTATCAATTTAGAATAAAGCATCATAACAAGTTTAAAACTACCCAAATTCCACGTAATTTTGAAATGTGAGAACAAGAATTCTTCTTTTGACTATACTAATGGCAGCTTGTGGAACAAGTGATAAGCCATCTAATTTATTACCCGAAGACAAGATGATTGACATCTTGGAAGACGTGCATTTGGCAGAATCCAACGTGAACGGTCTCAATTTAGGTAGTAGCGATTCATCGTTGGCTATTTTCAAAAAACTAGAAACAGACCTTTTGAAAAAACACCAAGTAGATACCGCAATTTTTCGGAAAAGTTATCAATATTATGTTGCTGAACCCGAAACCTTCAAGGCAATGTACAATAAAATTATCGAACGCCTTGAAGTTCGTAAAAAAGTAATGAGACAATCTTTAGAAAAGAAAAATAAAAAAGATTCCACTCGTAAACCAATCGTAAAGGAGCAAACTCCTAAACAAATTCATCCTTGATATAAACGATAAATATGAACAATCGTATTGTTATAATTCCTACTTTCAACGAAATCGAGAATATCGAGGCTATCATTCGCAAGGTAATGAGTATTGAACCTGCTTTTGATGTATTGGTAGTGGACGATGGCTCTCCTGATGGAACAGCAAAGGTAGTAAAACAATTACAACAAGAGTTTGGTACTAACCGCCTGCATTTGCAAGAACGTCAAGGAAAACTAGGGCTAGGCACTGCTTATATTCATGGGTTTAAATACGCTATGAACTTAGGCTATGAATACATTTTTGAAATGGATGCCGATTTTTCCCACAATCCAGACGATTTAGTAAAACTATATAATGCTTGTGCCGAAGGCGGTGCAGACCTAGCCATTGGTTCTCGTTACATCAAGGGGGTCAATGTGGTCAACTGGCCGATGGGTAGAGTCCTGATGTCGTACTTTGCAGGCTATTACGTTCGCTTTATTACAGGAATGCCTATCATGGACGTAACCGCTGGTTTTAAGTGCTACAAAGCCAACACCCTAAAAACCTTAGACTTAGATAAAATTCGTTTTATCGGCTATGCTTTTCAGGTAGAAATGAAGTTTACTACTTGGAAACACGGCTTCAAGATTGTGGAAGTACCCATCATTTTTACTGACCGTACCAAGGGCGAATCCAAAATGTCGGCAAATATTTTCAAAGAAGCAATTTTAGGAGTTATCGAAATGAAAGTGATTAGCTGGTTTAAAAAATTTCCTACAGCACAAGCATAATGGACTACAATCATATCAAAGCCATTCACATCATATTTGTGGTTAGTTGGTTTGCAGGGCTTTTTTACTTGCCTCGTTTATTTGTCTATCATACCGAAGCAAACAACAAACCCGAACTCGAACGGGATATTCTCCAAAAAGAATATCGTCGTATGGAAAAAGTATTATTCAATGCCATCATGATTCCTGCGATGTGGTTAACCGTTGTTTCAGGACTTACCATGATTTATTGGGCTTGGCTCGATGGTTTTGCACACCAAGGTTGGCTACACCTCAAACTCGGCTTTGTCGTGTGTCTGATAGCCTATCATTTCTATTGTAGAAAACTCATTTTTGAATTAAGAGAAGGAAAGTTCCGATTTACAGGCTTCCAACTCCGACTATACAACGAAGTAGCTACGATTTTACTATTCGCCATTGTCTTTTTGGTCGTCATGAAAAACGCCATTGATTGGATTTGGGGCATCGTCGGACTACTCATTTTTGCCGTAGTCATTATGTCGGCAGTACGCATCGTAAAGAAAATTCGGGAGAAGAAAGGGAGTAGTGAGTAGGTAGGAGGTATTAGGTAGAAGGTATTTATAAAAGCGTTGACTAATTTTTAGGATTTGTCAACGCTTTTTTTGTTTGGGATAGAACCAACCTAATTACTTTTTATTAGCCTTCTTTATCAAAAAAATCACCTCCTCTAAAGGGAGTTCATTTACTTTAGCATCACCCAAAGTTAATCCTAATATGCTTATCAGGTCTCTAACATCCTGTCTTGTTAAATATTCACCAGGACTGCCTGCATTACGAGAAAAAATTTGAGGTGCTATATTATTCGTATTAATGAATAACACCCTCTTTTTGATACCGTCTTTATCTCTCCAATTTTTATTCCATTTTACAGACTCTGCCGCTAATGCACTTCCAAGTCCCAACATACCTCCATTGTTATTACTACTCGAAACTCCAAGTACATTTGGTGAATTTGCATCGATGATAATTGCACAATATTTACCCTCTATGTCAAATTTTGCATACGACTTCCAGTAATTCAATACACTAGTATATCCTAAGTTAAAATATCTTGAGCTGTCATATTCGATAGCCCATGCAGAAATGCCTCTTTTAATTGCCAGTCCCGTTTTCAAATCAAAAAAACCTTTAATTGTGATATGTTGATTACTTTGATTTTTAATTAAAACACCTGCATCTACTTCTCTGGCTTTTCTATTGAGATAATCCTCTGTTGTATCATACAGTTTCACAGGCTTTAAATTACTTAATTGATCCGCAGGAAGCTTTTGGACTTCACAAGAAAACATCAAAAATAGGATTAACGCAAAAAATAGTTTATTCATCGTTAATAAATGGTTTTAAGGGAGTTATTGAATACGTTGTATGACTTCTATAAATGTCAATACAAGTATATTGCAATTTCAACAAAATACCAATTATAATATTTCAAAACTACTCTCGCTCCATGCTACGTTTTACATCTTTTTCTTTGATGCTATCACGCTTGTCATAGAGTTTTTTACCTTTGGCTAAGGCGATATCTATTTTGGCGAAACCTCTGTCTGAAATAAATAATTTGACAGGAACAATGGTTAAACCAACGTCTTTTAGCTTTTCAAGGAGCTTTTTACATTCTCGCTTGGTAAGCAATAATTTTCTGTCTTGTAATGGGTCATGGTTATAATGTGTCCCTTCTGAGTATTTTGAAATACTCATCTGACGGATATATAACTCGCCATCCAGAAACAAACAATACGCATCTGTCAAGTTGACTTTTCCTTGACGAATCGACTTGATTTCTGTGCCTTGTAACATCACACCTGCCGTATAAGTTTCTAAAAAGAAGTACTCAAACGAA
>JARXAV010000288.1 GCA_029865665.1 Flectobacillus sp.
GGGTTATATCTGTGAAACAGATACATTTAGCTGGACTCCAGAAGGCAAACAAGGAGAACGTTTGATGAACGAAGTACAAGCAGGAGACATCATTGCAATGAAAAATGCAGGTGCTTATTGTTTTTCAATGGCTTCTCATTATAACTCTCGTATGCTTCCCGCAGAAGTATTAGTAATTGAGGGCGAAGCAAAAATCATCCGTCAACGTGAAACATTTGATGACATTACTCGTAATTTGGTGGATATAGGGCTTTAAAATTTTGGATGATGGATTTTGAATTTTGGATGAGAAAGCTAATCCAAAATTCAAAATCCATCATCCAAAATCAAACTCCCTTACTTATCTCCCAAAATCATCGGTATATTCCCTTTTCCTCCCATAATAATTACTTTGGCATTAGGTGAAAGAGCTAGTTCTTTTTGAGCCTTGATAGCCTCATATTGCAACTGTTTGTCAGATAAACCTGTCGATAAAATCTTCTGATAATCAGCAATCCCTTGAGCTTCTACTCGTTTACGTTCTGCTTCTTGCTTTTCTTTCTGTAAGACAAATTGCATTTTTTGAGCATCTTGTTCCGCATTAATTTTTGACTCAATTGTCTGCTTCACAGAAGTTGGTAAATTGATATTACGTACTAAAAGCTGTTCCAACAAAATCCCTCTTGCTCGTAAATTCTTTTCAATATCTTTGAAAATACGATTCTGAAATTCATCTCTTCGGGTCGAATACAGCGCTACTGCATCATAATAAACTGCATTATCACGAATTTTTGTACGTGTAATTGGACGGATTACCTTGTCTTTATAATTCTCCCCTATTTCTCTCAAAATTCTAGGAGCTTCCGTAGGAATGACACGATACAAAACGGTTAAATCAACGACCACTTCGAGTCCATCAGCCGTCAAAACACGGATAGCATCATCTCCTTCTTTATCGCCTTCATCCCGAACAGCAGACATTGTGTAATTTTGAGTTTTAGCATCAAAAATTGTGATGTTCGACAAAGGATTCACAAAATTTAAACCACTACCGAGTGTCGCATCTTTAACACTACCAAATAAAGACTGTACCCCCAATTCGCCTGCATCTATCTGGCGAATACTCGATGAAAAAACACCAATACTAAGCAGAACTGCCCCAGCCAATTTTACAGGACGAGCATAACGAGAAAACGCTAATGCTGGCGTATTGATAGCAAATCCTGCCATCAAAGCCACAATACCAAGGAAAATTAAGAACATCGTTTGTGTGTGTTTAAAAAATAACAGCACTAAGTAACAAAGACTTAGTGCTGCTGGTTCAAGAATGGTATGAATGGTTGATTGTTTCCAAAATTCGGTCACATTTAATGGATGAGATTAATGAGAGATACCTAAACGTTCGTAAATAAAACTCATCAATAATGCGGGAGTAATCATCAAGTAGTGTAAATAACGTAATAACGATAGTTTTTTCGTACTTGTACCTTTTTCGAGCAACTGCCCTACTCCTGCCAATACAAAAACAGTAATGCAGAATTGAATCAGTGGAACAAAATGCAATTGTTCTATCAGATAACAAATAAGACAGCACGTTAAAGAGAAAAGAAAAATGCCAGCAGCAAGTGGCTTTGATAGGATAAAATAATATGCGTTAAGAAAGAGAATCGCAAAAAGGGCTACATTTGCTTCTATATCTCCCAACTTCAGAAAAGGCAATTTTAACGAAAAGAAAAATCCAATTATGCAAAAAAAGATAAGCGGAATGGAAATTTGGTTAATTATGTTACTCATCGTTTCGTGATAAATACTACCATATTCCGTTAACCATTGTTTAATTGTCTTCATGAGCATCATCAATTTTAGGGTTGTCCAAGTGTGTTTCAAAAAAATAGTTCTGCAATTCATCTACAACACGTACCTCCTGTTTTACTATGAGCAATTATGCAATCACTAATATACGTGATTTTTAGACATTTTTACCCAAATCATTCAATTTTTTACTTATAATTTATCGTATCTTCGCAATCTCTAATCTTGAAATAGCTAACGATAGACACGGAAATAGCTTTTTTTTCGTTTTTGTGAAGTATGCTTACTGACAAGACTTATCATCAACTTTTAATTACAAATCTGCAATAATCACTATTTCGTATGTTCATAGAACCTTTACAAAGACCTCATCAGCAAGGAGAAAAACGTTTTGGATGGATTGAAGTAATTTGCGGTTCTATGTTTTCAGGAAAAACAGAAGAACTTATCCGCCGCCTTACTCGTGCTACCATTGCCAAACAAAAAGTTGAGATTTTTAAGCCCAGCATCGACAACCGTTATCATCAAGAAAATATCGTTTCACACAAATCCTCAAGCATTCGCTCCACTCCTGTACATCTTGCACAGGAAATTCTGTTGTTAGCTGGCGATTGTGATGTAGTGGGTATTGATGAAGCCCAATTCTTTGATGATGAAATTGTGGAGGTCGTTAACATGCTCGCCAAAAATGGTAAACGAGTTATTATTGCAGGGCTCGACATGGATTCCTTCGGAAAACCATTTGCTTCTATGCCTCACTTAATGGCCATCGCTGAATATGTAACCAAAGTTCATGCCATTTGTGTGACTTGCGGAGATTTAGCCAATTACTCCTATCGAAAAAGCGATTCAACTAACCAAGTGTTGGTAGGAGAAACAGAAAGTTACGAAGCCCGTTGCCGAAAATGCTTCTATGCTGCCATGCCGTAGTACTTTTGAATATATGACGGCTTATTGATTTCAAAAACATCCTAAATTCTTACTCTAGTATCATGCGAGCTTTCTTTTTGGGTATATTCATCGGACTTTTTTCCATTCCTTGTGTTGGGCAAATAGGCTCATGGCGAACGCACTTTAACTACCTAAATGCAAAAGACCTCGCTATTGTAAATTCCCTCGTCTATTGTGCCTCCGAAAATGGGTTATTTTATGTCGATAAGCAAGCACAAGAGGCCGTAAAACTCTCGAAACTAGATGGCTTTACAGAAAATCAAATTGCAAAACTGGCTTACAATAGCGACACAAAAAAGTTAATCATTGCCTACCAAACAGGTATGATTGACCTCGTTAGCTTAACGAGTCAGGACGAACCCGCATCTATACGCCCCTTAACACTCCTTAACGATGCGAATAGTATTGTAGGTTCTAAAGCGGCAAATCATATCGCCTTTAAGGATGGAGTAGCTTACTTGGCATACGATTTTGGGTTAGTGGTGTTAGATTTGAATAAACAAGAAATCAAAGAAACCTATCAAAATTTAGGAGAAAATGGAGCCGCTCTTCCTGTCTATAAAACGGTATTTGCCAACGATAGTATTTATTTATCTACCTCAATAGGTATTAGAGTCGCTCCAGCATCAGCAACAATCAATTTGCAATATTACGGCAATTGGAAAACGCTTTTCAGTAATCATATCAATATCGCAGAAAACAACAATAAGTTATATTGGATGAATGGTTCGGGCTTTTTGTACGCATACAGTAAAGGTATCTCAACTCCTCTAGCTCAATTGAGTACCAATATAACCTCCATAGAAAAAGGAAGCGATTCGAATACATTCCTCTTAAGTACGGGTCAAAGCAGTAGCGTCTTTTCTATCTCCAACCAAAGCCTTTCCTTGCTATCCTCTAGTAATCTAAAAAAACCAACAAAAGCCTTACAAGACAGCCAAGGGAAAATATGGATTGCAGATAAGCAAACAGGTTTACTTTCAGCGAGTACGGGTACTTTTCAATCGTTCAGTCCTTCTAGTTTAGATACCTTGTATAGTACCCGTAAAGATTCCATCGTGACGGACGAAGAAGGCAATAAATGGATTCGTCAAGGGCTTGGACAAGGAATCATGGTTATCAATCCTAAAAATCAGGTATTTTATTTATATACAGGTAAAGGAAACGGAAACTTACCTAGCAATACCGTGAAAAGTATGTGCCTCGACAAAAATGGGCAACTGTGGGTCGGTACAGATAAAGGAGTAGCTGTTTTCGATTATCCGCCATCGGTTTTTACTGGAAAAAATTTTGATGCCTACTTTCCTATTTTTGAAAAACGCCGTTTGCTTAGTACAGAAACGATTACGAGCATTGCCATCGACGGAGGAAATCGAAAATGGATTGGCACAAAAAATGGAATTTTTCTCTTTTCATCCGATGCCTCCGAATTAGTTAGTAACTTTACTGTTTCAAATTCTCCCCTTCCGAGCAACGAAATAACGTACATTACGGTAGAAGGCAACACAGGCGAAGTCTATATAAGGACAACTAAGGGAATGGTTTCTTACCGAGGTACTTCTACCGAAGCTCCAACGGTTCAAGAAAGCGTTAAGGTATATCCCAATCCTGTAAAAAGTGATTTTTCTGGTTTGGTTGCTATTGAAGGATTAACCGAAAATGCCTACCTTAAAATTACCGATGCAACAGGTTTTCTGGTTTACGAAACCCGTGCAAATGGCGGAACTGCCGTTTGGAATGCCCGAACACTGAGTGGAAATAAAGTTGCGTCTGGAATTTATTTTATTTTTTCGATGAATTCGAAAGGAGAAGAAACACTGGTGAATAAAATCGCCGTGATTCAATAACACCATAACTGACATTGACATTTCAATGCTACCATAAAAGATGATTTATAACGAAGATTCAATAGAAGAATTTAATGCCGAAAACGTACGAACGTTTCCTGATAACAGACGTTTTTTTGATAAAATACGTAATAAAAAAGTACGCAATTTAGATACGGCTTTTCATAAACAACACGACGATGTTTTTGACGAAGTTGATTGTCTGAAATGTGCTAATTGTTGTAAAACAACAAGCCCCATTTTCACCGATAACGATATTGACCGCATTGCTAAGCACTTAAAAATGCGTCCTGTTGAACTTATCGCCAAACATTTACACTTGGACGCAGACAAAGACTATGTGCTAAACTCTTCGCCATGTACTTTTTTAGGAGCTGATAATTATTGCTCGATTTATGAAATTCGTCCGAGAGCCTGCCGAGAATACCCCCATACAGATCGGAAAAATATTGCAGGAATCCTACCACTAACCCTCGAAAATACCAAGGTTTGCCCTGCTGTGTTCGAAATGGTTGATAGACTTAAAAAGGCGGGCTTAACTAATTAAAGTACAAAAAAATGCGTTTAGACATACTATAATCCTAATTTATCTGAAAAATAAGGATAGTGCTTCCAAACTTTTACCGTATTTTTGAATAAATTTCAATATCCCACATCATACATAATAAATTTAAATTACATGGCTGCAGTTGAATATTTAGGCATTGACATCGGAGGAACGAATGTAAAAATGGGCATCGTAAATTCAGAAACAGGTCACCTTTCTAACTTTTATAGTCACGATACCGTAAGTTGGCGTACTTCTGGTCACTTTGTTGATCGTCTTGGAGAAGCAATTGCGCTTCAATTAATTGATAATCCAGAAATCACCAAAGTAGGTATTGGCTTACCTGGAATGCTTGACTCATCTCGTAGAACTCCCATCGAAATTACGGCAATTCCAGAACTAAATAATGTCCCTCTAGTGGAAACATTAGAGACAAAGTTTGCCAACGTTCAGTTTTTTCTTGAGAATGATGCCAATGCTGCGGCACTAGGTGAATTCTATTTTGGAGAAGAGCGTATCGACGAAAACTACATTTTCATCACACTGGGTACAGGTGTTGGAGGAGCAGCAATCATTGGCAAAAAAGTATTTACTGGCGGTCGTGGTAATGCCATGGAACCAGGTCATACACCTTCGGCTAATAGTAGAGTGTTAGAACGTAACATCGGTAAGAATGAATTATTGGCTCTTGCAACAGATATGAGAGCAAAATTCACCGCAGAAACGCAATTACCAGACGACGGAACAATTTCAACTACAGGTTTGGTAGCTGCCGCATCAAGCGGTGATCTACTAGCTTTACAAATTTTTGAACGTGTTGGTGAATTGTTGGGAGAAAGTTTATGTCACTTAGTTGCTATTTTAGACATCAATTTGATTCTTGTAGGCGGTGGATTATCCGCTTCTTTCGATTATATTTTACCTTCAATGCAAGCCCAATTGACCAAATGGTTGACAAAATATCATGCTAATGGGTTAACAATCAAGCGTGCAACACTCGGAAACGATGCTGGACTACTTGGAGCGGCTTCGCTATGTTTTTAAGGTAATTCAAAAGATATTTGAATAAATTTAAAGGAAATAGTAAATTGCCGTGCTTTTAGCCATTTATTAAAAGCATTATTGAATTTAAATAAACATACATTAATCAAAAATGGAAAGAAAGAAGTAAAAAGATGTAAAATTGATAGATGATTGATAAAAATCACCCCTCATTTGACGAATTGAAATAAAAGGTTCTAACAATTTGTTTGATAATCTAATTTTAAATCATCATCTTTGCACCGTTTTTCTAACCAAAAAATTGTTCTAAAAATGTCAGAAATTGCAGAAAAAGTAAAAAGCATAATCGTTGCGAAATTAGGCGTTGAAGCTTCAGAAGTTACGCCAGATGCTTCATTCACAAATGATTTGGGTGCAGACTCATTGGATACTGTGGAGTTGATTATGGAACTTGAAAAAGAGTTCAATGTAAGTATTCCAGATGATCAAGCAGAGAAAATCCAAACTGTTGGTAATGCTATCTCATATCTTGAAGAACACGCAAACTAATTAACGTTTTTAGTGCTAATTTGCTAATGATATAATAGACTGGTATCAGTCTTAATCAATCATTCTCAAATTAGCACTTTTTTTTACTGTTATTGCTTAGTTAAGATTTCATTCATTTGGCAAAACAGCCTTGTTCAACAAGCTGTATGACCTTATATAGAAAACGTCGCTACCAAAATTTAGCTTACATAACCAACCATCGCTAATAAAGCACGTTTTTATCGAAGATTTATTACCCCTTTTTTGCATTCCAAAATGCGTATAGTACCAATTGGAAGACAATCTAATAAATGAAAAACAATTCACCTCATGAGCTTTAAACGTGTAGTTGTTACTGGAATAGGAGCATTGACTCCAATCGGGAATACCGTCGCAGAGTACTGGGAAGGTCTTAGTAATGGTGTTAGTGGCTGTGATTATATCACAAAATTTGATGCTGAGAAGTTTCGTACTCGCTTTGCTTGCGAGTTGAAAAACTTCGACATTACTAAATTCATGTCTGCAAAAGATGCACGCAAAATGGATCATTTTGCACAATATGCAATTGTTGCTTCTGACGAAGCAATCAACGATGCAGGTTTCGATATGGAAACAATCGACAAAAATAAAGTCGGTGTAATTTGGGGATCTGGTATCGGCGGACTTCGTACATTTGAAGACGAATGTTTTAATTTCGCTAAAGGTGACGGTACTCCGAAATTTAACCCATTCTTTATTCCAAAAATGATTGCAGATTCTGCTTCTGGCGTAATCTCAATTCGTCATGGATTCAGAGGTGTAAACTACGTGACTGTTTCTGCTTGTTCGTCTGCTAACAATGCAATTATTGACGCATTCAATTATATTCGTCTTGGACGTTTAAAAGTATGTATTACGGGTGGTTCAGAAGCTCCTGTAACCGTTGCAAGTGTGGGTGGTTTTACCGCTATGCGTGCGATGTCAGAGCGTAATGATGACCCTAAAACAGCTTCACGCCCTTATGATGCAGAACGTGATGGCTTTGTAGTAGGTGAAGGTGCTGGTGCATTAATCTTAGAAGACTATGATCACGCAGTAGCTCGTGGTGCAAAAATCTATGCTGAGATGATTGGTGGTGGATTCTCTTCAGATGCTTACCACATTACAGCTCCACACCCAGAAGGATACGGTGCGTTATTATCTATGCAGGATGCAATAGACGATGCTCAAATTAAACCAGAAGATATTGATTACATCAATACACACGGAACATCAACTCCACTAGGAGACCCTCAAGAATTGAAAGCTATTGTTGATTTGTTTGGCGAACATGCTTACAAATTGAACATTAGTTCAACAAAATCAATGACAGGTCACTTATTGGGTGGTGCTGGAGCAGTTGAAGCGGTTGCCTCTATCTTGGCAATTCAACATCAATTAGTTCCTCCAACAATCAACCATGTAAACGAGGATCCAGCAGTTGATAATCGTCTTAATTTAACCTTCAACAAGGCTCAAGAGCGTGAAATTAACATCGCAATGAGTAATGGTTTCGGTTTCGGTGGACACAATGCAACGGTAATTTTCAAAAAAATATAATATCCAGTTATCAGTAAACAGTTAACAGACACTAGTATGCGATTATCCTTTTAATTGCATACTAGTTCATCGATGCTTGTTTTCATTAATTGTTTTTCAATAATTTTACTAATAACTGATAACTGTTAACTGAACGAAATGCTTGCACCCCTTTTAGATTTTTTTTCAAGCGACCCCAAAGACAAAAAACTGCGGAACGCTGTTGAACATATTATTGGTGACAAACCCTCAAACTTAACACTTTACCGATTGGCATTTATGCACTCTTCGGTATCTAAGGAAAGTAATGTTGGCGGCTATAAAGAATCAAACGAACGATTAGAGTTCTTAGGTGACTCCGTTTTGGGTATGATTACGGCCGAGTATCTCTTCAAAAAGTTTCCGTTTAAGGATGAAGGCTTCTTAACCGAAATTCGTTCTCGAATGGTAAGTCGTGAATCACTCAATGTTGTAGCTCGTAAAATTGGCTTAGATAAACTTGTTGAATACGATGGCAATAGGAAGACCGTTCTAGCTCGGACTTCGATGTATGGCGATGCCCTAGAAGCACTTATTGGTGCTATTTATATGGACAAAGGGTTTCGCTTTACTAAAAAATTCGTCATCAAATCCATTCTAACACAACACTTCGATATTGATACGGTTGTTTCTAATAACCCGAATTTCAAATCCATCATTATCGAGTGGGCTCAACGTGAAGGCAAACAGATTCGTTTCGACATTTCGGAAGAAGGAAGTAAACACAATAAAGAATTTACGGCTGTCATCTATGTGGATGAGGAGTCGTTCTCGATGGGACAGGGTTATTCTAAAAAGAAGGCAGAACAAACTGCTTCAATGAAAGCTTGCGAGAAACTTGACTTAAATTAAGTAAGAATACCCAGAAAAAAGGCGGATGTTTATGTACAATAGCGACATAAACATCCGCCTTTTTTTGTTAGTAATTTCCTAGCATTTCACGGTCAGAAGCCCCCAAAAACCATTTATTCAATTCATTTCAAAAAATATTTTTACAAAAAGTAAAAAAATAAAAATGCAGATAGTAGGTATAAAATTGGGCTAGTCTTTCAATAAAACATCTTTTTAAAGAAAAAACAGGTTTCAAAATCAACATTTTATTCAAAAAAATAGATTTAAAATAAATTTTCAAGTCTATTTAAAAAGCTATCGAAATAAAAAAAGTGCAAAAAAATTTAAAAATTATTTAAAAAAAAATTCTTTATAAAAGAGGTTACGATTTTCAATAGTTAGTCTAAAAAAAAGAAAAAAACGAAGAAACACCGTTTGCAAATAATATGTGTTCCTAGAAATATAGCCAAAAATACTCAAAAAGAGCTTTTTATGGTACTTCACACTAAAGTTGCCCTTCTTGGTAAGCACTTGATTTTAAGTAAGTTTTATGTGACATTTGTGTAGAGTAAAGTCAAAAAGATAAGAAACTCAAGTAGTAAAATACATAAATAATATTAAGTTTATCAAGATGGAAAATTTATTAGGTTCTATATTTTTAATTTCGGGTCGTCCAACTGAAGCATTCACAGGACTTCCTCACAGCGTAATGTACGCATTTTTTGTAATCGCAATTGGTTTGTTCGTTGTGGGAGTAATTACCTCACAAAGAAGAAAGTCATGGTTACAACAGTCACAGTTGACACAAGGTAAAATCGTTGAAATTAGCAAACGATATGAAAGAAGCGACAAAAGAGGACAATCTCCTATTTTCTTTCCAATTGTTTCGTTTAATGTAAACGGTCGTCAGTTTAAAATTGAATCAGACAGAGGGATGAATAAGTTGGAAGAAGGTGATACAATGACTGTTCGTTATAATCCAGAAAACCCTTATGAATCGGCTTTGGGAGATAACAATATTCCAGGAACAAAACCAAATTTATTTTTTATTTTAGGTGTTTTATTATTTGCAGTAAGTATTTTCTTAACGTTACATACCCAAACGTTAATTGCTTCAAAATAAAAATGGTGTGAGACTAACTTATTTGTCTCACACCATTTTTATTTTCAGGGCATAGCCCTATTTCGTATTTTTTTTCCTAATACAATTTTGCTCCTTTCTTCACAAACGCATCTAGCATCGGATGATCAGTAGATAAACTGGTAATAATTCCGCCAACAGCCTCCAAATCACAAACTTTATAATTCTCTACGCTATTTATCTTTTCTTCAATCAAGCACGTTACCGTTTTCGTAGAAACACTCATCATCTTCTGTTTTAGAATCGACTCTTCAAATTGACGAATAGAAAGTCCTTTTTCTGGATGAATACCATTGACACCCATAAAATACAAATCAACGTGAAGCTGCGACAAATCCTGTAGGGTTTTACTACCCATTGTAATCTGATAACGCTTGTAAAAAGTACCTCCCAATAGAATCACATCAATCTTTGGATGTTCAGCCAACACAACCGCCAAATGAGGGTTATTGGTAACGATAGTCACTTCTAAGCTTTTGGGCAATTGGGCGGCAATGTGATAATTGGTAGTACCGCCATCCATAAGAATGATACGATGGTTCTCAATTAAACGTAAAGCCTTTTTGGTGATGATATTGAACTCAGTATTGGCTAATCCACCTCTACCCTGATCGGCATTCATGGTCAAATACGAATTGGCGATTGCTCCGCCATGTACTTTCTTCAATAACCCTCGGTCTTCTAACTCAATAATATCCCGACGAATACTATCGTATGATACCGATAACAATTGTCCCAACTGAACAAGGGTAACTTTTTTATCCGCATTTAATTTATCCAAAATTAATTGCTGCCGCTCTTCTTTCAACATATTTATGTGGTGTGATGAATATAGAAAACCTAATGCCTGATTTATAAATTTTCTTTTTGCATAGCAAAATTAAATTATTTAATCAAAAATAGCTTTTTTTTAATTAAGAAAGAAAAACTTGAATAAAAAGGTGCAACTTTTTTCAACAAAAACTTGCATACAAAAAAAACATTGCACATATTTGCATCATCATTAACCATTTTTATAGAATAAACTATTTGGATAAGCAAAGGAAACTTTGTACAACTTATTTGAAAGGATGAAGGCCATTGGCTCTCATCCTTTTTGTATTTAAAGGGTTAAACTTGATAGTAAATTCGTTTTACTCGTTCACTAACCCCCGTAATAATTTCATAAGAAATCGTACCTATTTTAGTAGCTAATTCTGCAATGCTTAGTCCGTCCCCAAAAACGATTACTTCGTCGCCTTCTTTGGCATTTGGAACGTCGGTAATATCAATCATAGTCATATCCATGCACACATTACCAACAGTCTTGCATCGTTTACCAGCAACTAATACTTCGCCAATACCACGCCCTAATCCTCTGTCATACCCATCTGCATAACCGATTGCAATGGTAGCTGTAATGGTATCTCTTTCTAAGACACCACGCCTGCTATATCCCACAGTATCAACCTTTTTAATGTGTTTTATCTGAGAAATAACCGTTTTAAGTGTACCGACTGTCATTAGATTAAGCTGATCTTCTGGCGTGGCTGCCACACCGTATAAGCCTACGCCCAAACGTACCATATCAAAGCGTGCTTGTGGAAATCTAGCAATGCCCGCAGAATTTGCCAAATGCCGAATGCAGTTGTGGTTTATGCCGTCCATTACACGTTTTGAAAGCTGATTATACTCGTCAATTTGATGTTGGGTAAAATCATCAAATTGAGCTTCGTCTGCTCCGACCAAATGACTAAAAATGGTTGCAACATGTAAGAACGGATGTTGGGCTAATATTGCCAATAACATTGGAATATCCGCTGCTTCAAAACCCAAACGGTGCATCCCTGTATCGAGTTTAATATGGATTTTTGAGCTTAATGAATGCCCTTTGCAATAATTTGCAAACTCTTGCAAGATTCTGAGACTGTAAATTTCTGGTTCAAGCTGAAATTTAACTAGTTTTTCAAAATCACTCGGGGAAGCATTCATCACCATGATAGGAAGATAAATACCATTTTGGCGAAGAGCAACCCCTTCGTCGGTATAAGCAACAGCCAAATAGTCAACCCCATGAAACTGCAACAGATTTGCTACCTCCGCACTCCCAGAACCATACGCAAAGGCTTTGACCATGACCATAATTTTGGTTTGACGGCCTATCTTATCTCGAAAGTAATTCAAATTGTGTGTGATTGCATCTAAATTGGTTTCTAAGACCGTTCCATGCGTCTTTTGAACGAGCGTCTTCACAATCTCCTCAAAACCATACAAACGGGCTCCTTTGACCAAAATAACACTGTCTTCTAAGGACTTGATAACCGCACTATGAATAAACTCTTCGGTTGTTTTAAAGAAGTGGAAAAGATGGCTACCAGATGCTCCTTTAAAAGCATTCATAAACACGTCATAATGATTGACAATTGTTTCACCAATGCCGATAAAAATGGCAATCTCCTTTTCTTTGAGTATATGGGCAATGTGATGGTACAATTCGTGTTCGACCATTCCCGACTCTAAGACATCACTCAAAATAACCACCTTTGTTGGGCGTTGTTGTTGCTGTGCCAAAAAGTTCATGGCTATGGTTAAGCCAGCCAAGTCATTATTGTAGGTATCGTCAATCAAATAATTGCCATTGATTCCTTGTTTCAACTCCAAACGCATGGACACTGGACGAAGTATCTGTAAGCGTACCTGAATTTCTTCTGAGTTATAGTTCATTTGCAACAAGACCAGTATGCAATAAATACAGTTTTCGATGGATGCCTCATCCGTAAAAGGCACATCAAAGGTCATTTCTTGCTCTTTATAAACCATCGTCAAGGAGGTGTTGCTTGTGGAAACTTGCCAATCCACTCGAACGCCCCCAGAAAGTACTCTTGACCACGACACTAACTCACAAGCAGGATTTTCATGCACAAATTCATTCCGTATCGTTTCGTCTATTTCTACATAGTCAGCACAGTAAATAAGTGTGTTGCACCTTCTGAATAATTTCAATTTTTCCTGAATTTTTTGATGATTATTCTCAAAAAATTCACTGTGAGCGGTGCCAATATTTGTAAAAACGCCAATAGAAGGTTGAATTATTTTTTCTAGGGCATCCATTTCGTTTGGTAATGAAATACCCGCTTCAAAAATGGCTAAGGAGTGGCTATCATTCATTTGCCAAACAGACAATGGCACACCAATCTGTGAATTGTAGCTTTTAGGACTTTTAACAATTTTAAACCGATTAATCAAAAGTTGATAAAGCCATTCCTTCACGATGGTTTTTCCGTTACTTCCTGTAATGCCAATAACTGGAATTGTAAAGGTTTCTCTACGTTGTCTGGCAACATCTTGCATCGCTAAAATACTGTTAGCTACTTGCCAAACTTTTGCTTCGGGCATGGCTTCAAGTTCTTCCAAAAAGGTTGGGGTACAAGCCGCACTCTCGACGACAAATTCCCTCACTCCTCTTCTATACAAATCCCAAACGTAGCGATGCCCGTCGTGGTGAAGCCCTTTTATCGCAAAAAAAATGGAGTTAATCGGAGAGGATACTTGACGACTATCATAGAGCAAATAATGAGCTGTCGTATAGATGGGTTCTTGCTGGAAGTACATAAAAATATGCTATTTTAAATGATTCGCTCTGGTTAATGTTTGTTCGTTACAAAGGTATTAACAAAAAAGCGAGACAAAAATTGCTTCCAACATAATAATGAATGAAAAAACCTAGGGTGTTAGACCACCCAAAAACTAGGGCTTCACCCTAGGCTGATATATATCGCCCCTTCAGGGCTTCACCCATCGGCTATACATCCTATTATTCTCGCTATTCACCTCTATTCTTGCAATTCTTGATACATCAAGTTATGTTCTATTAAAGCGACTTCTTGAATCGTTGGAGAGAAATTATATCTTTGTTCTTCACTATTAACGATACAAAAATGAAACAAAAAGTAATGATGATTGCCTTGTTGGCGTTGGGTTCAGTAGTTCGTCTTCATGCACAGGAAGTTCAACCTCCAATTGTCGGGGGAGCGTGTACCTATCAAACAATCAAAGGAACAGCCAAAATCATTTCGATAAGTCCAGCTCCAGAAAATGAAAACAATTGTCCTGATGCTCAGAAAGTAAAGATTAAGTTTGTAGAAACTGTTAGCAAAAAAGTAACCGAAAGCTTTATTTCGATTTATGATGGAAAAAATCCTTCAAAAGCATGGATTAAACGTAATAAACTAACAGTAGGAAAATCTCTTCAAGGGGTGAAGAGTATTATCAAAACAGGAACTTGTACACCAGTAGTGTATTCGTTTCCGAGTTTAAAGACCTTAGCGGATAAGTATTGCCAATAAAAAAAGCCTAGCCGCATTCAAGTTGCGACTAGGCTTTTTTTAATACTCTTGACTCAT
>JARXAV010000010.1 GCA_029865665.1 Flectobacillus sp.
ATTGAATAGTTAGATTAAAAAAGGGGTGATGAAACAAACGTTTCGTCACCCCTTTTTTAATCTAACTGGATTAGAAAGCTATTATTTATCCTTGGGTACAATACGATAAATGGAATAGCCTTGTTCATCAAGAGCAATATCTTTTACTTTGATCGCTTTACAATGGTACGTTTCTAGGACATCAAAAAAGTTATAGCAAGTAAAATCCTTAAATCTTACTACTTGTCCCTTAGCAGGATAGTCATATACTTTAGTGGTGACAAACAAATAATCGTCGGGATGTTGCAAGAACTTCTGATTAAATTCTTCTATTGTTTTTGCATGAAGCGTTAAGAACTTATGCGAAACTTCAAAAAGATACGATAATTCAAAGTACTTATCTTTTTGTTGTGTTAAAGTCACCAACTGCGTTGTTGCGGAGGCATTGATTAAGACGAATTTCTTATTGGATTGTTTGGCAAAATCAACGAATTGGTAAATCGTTGGTGAATTATTTTTGAAGGGCTGTCTTCTCATAGCAGTGATGTGTTTGTATTGTGCTGCAATAAGTTGTCCAGTCATTAGTGTGAAAGCTAGTAAGGTAAACGATTTGTGTAATACAATACTAGGAGTTAGTTTTTCAAAACAGAAATAGATTGCAT
This sequence comes from Flectobacillus sp., assembly GCA_029865665.1. The sequence continues at coordinate 642 of JARXAV010000010.1, forward strand.
AGATACCAACGTATGTAAAAAATGGATAAATCATAAAGATGTGCCATCCGTATCTCGCTCGTTCTGTTACAAAAATCTGAGCTAGTAAAGCCAGTAAGATGGCAAGTGAAAAGAAGAAAAAGCGATTTTGAGCGATTTCTTTTTTTATCAGTATTAAGAGCGATGCAACAACCGTAAAACCTATAAAACCGTATGCAAGGATAGTTTGTGAATAAGTTAGCCAGTTTGGCCATTCAGAAAAACCATATCGATAGCTATAAATAAAAATTCCAGATCCTCCCACAACGTCAATCAGTAGGCTATGTAAACGTTGGAAGGGCTGTAATAACCCATGTTCAGCACCAATTTTTTGCCCAAAAATATCGAAGTAATGATGTAGGGTCAATAAATAAACTACTGATACAAGGTAGGTGCCTCCTGTCAATAAAAGAAATTGTGTCTTTTTGATAGTATTGTAAGACCAAAATAGTTTCCAGATAGTTTTTCCATAACCGATACAAACTCCCGCATAGAAAGCATTGATAAACCAAATAAAGTTTAGTTTATTGAAAAGTCCGAGGAGGGAAAAGGTAATTATCCAAGCAAGATTCTTAAAGTTATTGGTCTTAATAAATTGTAGAAATTGATAGATAATACAGAGTTTTAGCAATAATTCAATGGCATTCGGCCCTGTATCAATTTTTGTATAATACAAAAAAGAAACATCCAAGGACAAGTACAGTGCAGTAAAAGCAGCGATATATGGATTCCAGAGTTCTGTAAGGATTTTGTGGATTAACCATAGGGAAACTAAGGTTAACATAACCATCGGAAAGCGGATTGTCCAGACAGATACACCAAAGAGCTTGAAAATAGGCATGTAAATCCAAGCTTTTAATGCTCCAATATAATCCATCAGTAAAATGGGGAAGCCTTTAAATTTTACGAATAAGAAGAGGTCAGGGTCTATTCCAAGAGCAGCGTTGCAGAATAATGCTTCGTCGTAGCCTAGAGGAATGGTTGATAATTTAAAAGATGCAAAAACCGTGTAGATTAGCATTGCCAAACCAAGCGGTAAAACTTTGAAGGTATAATCTTTCATATTCAGTTGGGGTAACGATAGGGGGAGAATCGCTTTATTAGCTTTTCCGTTTCATATAAGCAAAATTAGCCAAATGTGTTTATTGTACAAGGTGGAAGGGGGGAAAACTAAAAGCTACCGTCATTACCCGATTAGTAATTACCTTTGTTTTATATCTATGTGATTGAATTTACTCCCCACCCATAAACAAAACAAGCCACTCCTAAACGGCGTGGCTTGTTCGTTTTTCTAACCTATTGATGTGTGTATTATGCTTTTACGTAAATTGCTTTTTTAGGGAAATATTTCTGTTTGAAACGTTCACTAATGTAGTACATACATGGTACAATGATTAGGGTTAGGACGGTTGAGAATCCTAAACCGAAGATGATTGTCCATGCTAAAATTCCCCAGAATACAGCACTGTCACCACCGAAGGCAATGTGCGGATTGAATTCTGAGAACATTGCTACGAAGTCGATACTTAACCCTACTGCTAACGGTACAAGTCCTAAAATAGCGGCAGAGGCTGTTAATAACACAGGTGTTAAACGTACACTTCCTGCTTCTACAATGGCTTCTTTAAGGTCGTATCCACGCTGACGAAGTTCGTCGGTAAATTCGATGAGGAGGATACCGTTTTTCACTACAATACCTGCTAAAGCGATGATACCTACGCCTGACATAATAACTGAGAAGGTCATTCCGAAAGCCATAAAACCTAATAATACCCCAATGAATGAAAGTAAGATTGTTCCGAAAATGATGATTGGCTTTGAAATTGAGTTAAACTGAATGGTCAAAATCAAGAAAATCAATAAAACAGCACTTCCTAAAGCTCCACCTAAGAAACTACCTGTTTCGGCTTGAGACTCTTGTTCCCCACCCATTTTCACGGTATAGCCATTTGGAATGTCAATTTCTTTCACTAATTCTTCGATTTGAGCTACAATTTCATTGGCATTATAGCCCGTCACTACGTCAGAACCAAGCGTAACCACACGTTGTTGGTTTTTGCGGTTAATCTGACTGAATGTCGTTGAATAGCTAATGCTTGCAATTGAATTCAAAGGCACTTGACGTAATACCCCACCCATTGCCATGTCTCGGTAGGTAATATTCAAGCTCAACAGTTTCTCAATTTGGTTACGGTCTTGAGCTTTGATACGTAACTGAATTGGATATTCTTCTTTATCGTCACGGAATTTTGAAATTTCAGAACCGAATAAAGCGGTACGAATAGCCATGGCAACTTGTGCGGATGAAATACCTTCACGTTGAGCCTTTACTTTATCTACATCGACAATGATTTCGGGTTTGTTTGTCACCAAATCACTTTTCAATTCGTCAATTCCTTGAATACCTGATTTCTGAATACGAGTTTTTACTTCTTTTTCTAAACGTTGTAGCGTTGCAAAATCATCTCCAGCAATTTCAACCGAAATAGGCTTTCCTGTCGGAGGTCCATTACTTTCACGTTCAATAGAAAGTTCAGAACCTGGCAATTTTAGTGCTTTTAATTCTTTACGAACTTTGTCGATTAACACCGCTGTTGAAAGGTCGCCACGAAGGGTTTTCTTTACAAAGGCAATGGTGATTTTCGATTTGTGAGGCGTTGCTGCACGGTCGGGGTTCATTGGGTCCCCCGCATTTTTACCTACGTTAGAAATCACTGAGTTAACAATTCCTTCTGCCTTATTATCGTGAATAATTTGGAACACCTTTTTCTCTAATACTTTCGTTACCGAATCCGTCACTTTGGCATCTGTTCCTACAGGCATTACATGATAAACATAAATATAGTCAGGGTCGCCACTTGGGAAGAAGATAACCTTTGGTTTCACAATACCCATCATCACGAAGGTAAATACTAATAACGCAAACATTCCGATTACCGCACCGATTGGTCTTCTTCCATAAATTAACCAAGAAACTAAACGCTTGTAGGCATTTTTAAAAGCAGGTAAGGCTTTTTCTTGGAAAGGAATAATGATTTTCGGAGTCAAGATAAAGTGATTGAATACATATAACGCACCAATTAAGACAAAGAAGTTACCTAATCCGAACGCTACAAAATAACCAACTACCGCTAATCCTGCGAATACGAGTAATGGTTTTTTCAAGGTACTAAAACCGCCCACATTCATTTGTTCCGCTAATTCTTCATCATGGCGTTTCATGAACGATACGGCAAACACAGGGTTCATCACGTAAGCCACTAATAAAGAGGCGAACAAGGTATAAATCAAGGTGGTAGGTAAATACTTCATAAACTCACCCACGATACCTGGCCAGAATAGCAAAGGTACGAAGGGTGCAATGGTTGTTAATGTACCTGACAATACGGGCAAGAATACTTCTGATGCTGCTAATTTTACCGCTTCGATGATACTCAAATTACGATGTGCATTGAAAATACGGTGAGCGTTTTCGATTACCACAATGGCATCATCCACTACAATTCCAAGTCCCAGTAAGAAGGCAAACAATACGATGGTATTTAACGTAAATCCTGCAAAATACAATGGAATAAAGGCAATCAAGGCAGAAAGCGGTACAGAAAGCCCTACGAAGATGGCATCACGTACACCCATGAAGAACATCAATACCAATACTACGAAGATAAATCCTAAGATTACCGTGTTTACCAAGTCATCAATATCTGCTTTAGTACGTTCCGATGAATCGGCAGTGATTTGTACTTTTAAGCCTTGTGGTAATTTGTCCTCTTTTGCTTTGTCAATAATCTGTTCGATTTTTTCTGAAGCTGCAATTAAGTTCGCTCCCCCACGTTTGATGACGTTTAAGGTTACAACCGACTTGTTATCTAAACGAGCAAAATCCTGACGCTCTTCGTTGCTATCCTGTACATCAGCCACATCGCCTAAACGAACCGTTGCCCCCGTAGAGGTACGAAGCATGATGTTTTGGATTTGCTCTACGTTTTTGAATTCTCCTTTTACACGAAGTGAACGACGCACGCCATCTACGTTTAAATCACCACCTGATATGTTGATGTTTTCGCCCTGAACAGCTTGTTGTACATCGTAAAATGTTAAACCCGACGATTGTGCTTTGTATAAATCCAAGTTGATTTGAATTTCTCTTTTCAACGCTCCAACAATATCTACACGAGTGATTTCGGGTAAACCTTCAATTTCGTCTTGTAAATCTTCTGCATAATCTTTTAGTTTTTCTAACGGATAATTACCCGCAAGGTTGATGTTCATAATCGGGAATTCCGAGAAATTGACATCTTGAGCAGTTGGCCCTGCATCTAATTTTTGGGGTAAATCACGCTTTGATTTATCTACCGCATCACGTACTCGTTGAAGAGCATCCTCTACTTTTACACTTGGATTGAACTCAATCAAAATAACCGAAACGTCTTGTAGGGAATTAGAGGTAATTTTCTTAACCCCTGTAATCGTCTTCAACTGCTTTTCGATAGGCTTACTAATTACGTTTTCGATGTCGGCAGGTGTCGTTCCAAAATATACGGTTTGTACGACTACTTGCGGTACTTTAATATCGGGAAACTGTTCTTTTGGAAGGCTATTGTAAATAAAAAGCCCAGCTAAAAAAACGAGAATCGTAATCAGATAAACGGTGGTTTGGTTTGTTGCCAACCAGCCAATCATGTTGTAGATACCGCCACTACCGTGTGGTAGCTCTTGAATATCCTGATCTTGGTCTTCTATATGTTGCATTGTTTTATGTCAGTATGTAAATGTTGATAAGGGATACCTAAATCTTAATGTTGAATTTTGAATGATAAATTTTAGATTATAAAACAATTCAAAATTTATCATTCAAAATCAAACATTAGTTATTGCCTAGTAGCTCAATGGCGTGCCATCTACTAAATCTTGGTATCCTTCTGTAATAACTAAGTCGCCGCTGTTTAAGCCCGTTAACACTTCAATGTTTCCGTTGTAGCTAATCCCTGTTGTTACTTGTTTTGCACGAGCTACTTTTTTACCGTTTGCTTCTACCGCAACGTAAACAATTGTTCCTAATTCTGTTTTCTGAATCAAGTTTTGTTGGATAACAAGAGCGTTTCCTTTCGCTAAGTCGTTGATATTTAAAATAGCTACTTGGTTTGGTTTTAGTTGACCTCCTAAATTAGGTACTTTTGCTTCGATAGCGAATGTTCTTGAAACTGGATCAACTAAGGCATCAATTACTGAAATTTTAGCATTGATTTCTTTGTTTAAATCTGGAAACTTAACCGTTAAGTTCGCTCCACGTTTTACAGAACCTAAATACGTATCGGCTACTTTACCAACTACTTTCAAGTTACCTACATTAACAATCTGACAAATTGGAGCACCAGGCATTCCCATTTCTCCTGTTTTTTGGATTACCTTTTCAACCGTTCCCGAAATTGGAGCATAGACTTTCGTCATCGCTAACTGAGTCTCCATCGTTACGATACGTTTTTCTAAGGACTCCTTATTGGCTTTCGCTTGTAAGTACTGAACTTCCGTACCAATTTGTTGATCCCAAAGCGCTTTTTGTTTGTTGTAAAGCGTCGTTACTAAATCCAACTGCTGTTTGATTTCAGCGATAGACTGTTTCATTACTGAGTTGTCAATCGTAGCTACTAATTGACCTTTTTTAACTGCTTGTCCAACAACTACCAATACGCTTGTCAACTGTCCACCCATTTGAGGAGTTGCTTGCACGATATTGTCCGATGCTACCAAACCGTTCACTTCCACAAAGTGCTTGAAGTTTTGAGATTGAAGAGGCGTAACCGAAACCGTGATTACTTTTTGCTCTGCTTCTTTTTGAGGAGAAGCTGCACCGATTTCCTTTTCTAAGGTTTTGATTTTACCTTCTAATGTTTTCTGCTCTGCTTTCAAAGTAGCTAATTCTGCTTTCTTATCAGCAGGCTTATTACAAGCAGCAAGTACTAATAAAGAGGCTAATGCGTAGTATTTCGTTTTCATGTTTTTTAATTTAATATGGTACGTGGCAAGCCACAAGATTAAAATATTTTTAGCTCGTAAAGAGAATCGTTTGTAACAGGTTTAAGTAGTAATGCAAAATTATGAATTTTAAATTTTGGATTTAATGTGCTATTTATCAGGAACTGACAACGAAAATGATTGATTACTAAACTTCAAACAACTATGTTTTCTATGGCACTATGTGGTTAACGTATTAAATCCAACATCCATCATTCAAAATTCAACCTTACAACTTAGTCATTATATAATTTTCCAACTGCTTTATCCACATCTACTTTAGCAATCAAGGCATTGTAAAGCGTCGTGAAATAATTAGTTTGAGCTTCCTTGTAAGAGGTTTCTGCATTGATAACTTCTAAGTTTGAACCAACCCCTTGTTTGTACTTGATTTTGGTTACACGAACAATTTCTTGAGCCAACTCCATATTTGCTTTTTGTTCTTGAAGTGTTTCAAAAGCATTGGTTAAAGTCAAGTGCGTTTGTTTTACTTGGAAGTCAATCGAGTTTTCTAACAATTCAAAACTTTGCTTAACCTTACGTAAATTATTTTCCGACTGAATAATTTTGTATTTCTTCGAGAAGCCATCAAAAATAGGAATTTGAATGCCTACACTAATACTAGCAGCATCAAACCACGGCTTAGTAATTAAATCAAAGAACTTTGGACGACCCGCAGAGTATCCATAACTACCTGATAATATTACTCGTGGCAAATAACCCACCTTTTGATTTTTTAAGTCTAATTCGGCTAATTTATCCTGAGTCTGTAAAATCGAATATTCGATGCGGTTGGCGTACTTAAATTCATTGTTGGTTTCTGGAACTACCTCATTGACGTTGACATTGCTCAATTTGTCGGTAAGGGTTACTACATCGGTCGTTTTCATGCCCATCTGAAATTTCAACAAATAATAGCTTAAATCCTGTAAACGTTGTACGTTTTTTGCTTCTGTTTTTAAGTTATTTAACTGTACTTCCAAACGTTGTACATCAATTTTTTCTACAAAACCCTGAGCGTTTAAGGCTTTTGTTTCTCTAAAAAGCGAATCCAAACGACCAATGTTTAAGTCTAATAAACGCATACGTTCTTCATTTACCAAGATTCCGTAATACGCTTTGGTTACGTTTTCAGCGATTTGCTGCTTGCTCTGTGTTAACGACTTGCGAGAAAGTTCTTTATAAACATCCGCAGCTTTTAATCCTAAGGTATAAGAACCATCGAAAAGTAATTGCGATAGGCTAATTCCTGCTTGTCCGCTGTTAGCTACTCCAAATTCTGCTGCAATAATATCGCCTTCGGCTGCATTAGGGTCAAAAGTTTTAGCTGGAATAAATGCTTTTTGGATAATTAAACTATTAGAATAGCCAATGTTTCCGTTCACTTGAGGTAATCCAATTGCTTTAATTTCATTCACTTTAGCATCTGCATTTTGAATGTCTAGCTGACCATTCTTAATGTTGATGTGATTTTTTACTGCATACTCGATAGCTTCACGGATGCTAAAGCTCTGGGCAAGAACTCCATTTCCAGTGATAAGCAAGCTAACAAGCAGCAATAAACCAGTAAGTTTAGCTTTCATATTATTGTTTGTTTTTAAAATGTTCATAAATCTCTAATCCTTTTTTGGTTAAAATTCCTCGAATAAAATGATCCATAAAGATGAGTTGAATATCTAAAATGGAGGTATTCGCTGGAAATAAATGGGTGGAAAAACCCAGTTCTATTTGTTCTATTCGTAGTACGGCTAAAATATCAATTTCTATATCTGCTCTAAAGTACTCTTCCTTAATTCCTTCTTGCAAAGTAAGTTTAGCCTGTTCGAGTAGGAATCCTTTTTTATGCTGTTCAAAAGATGCCCACGTGCGAGGATGAAAACGCTTGATGTCATGAAGTAAACTAGGATTCATATCTTTGAAAGAATCTCGCATCAATTCATTCTCTTTTAAAAGCCTTTCAATAACGTTGGGATAAGCTACTTGCAAATCGTTCCATTGACATTCATCATTTTCCATTTCACAAGAAAACATCTGATAGACTAGCTCATCTTTATCTGCGAAATGTAAGTAGAGCGTTTTCTTCGATATTCCTAATTCACGAGAAATATCATCCATCGTGACGGATTTAACTCCGTAGCGAAAAAACATTTCTGTTGCTTTCCTTATTATCCGTTCTTTAACCTCCATCGTAATTTGTTAAGCCTTTGTCATTGTTCAAAACCAATCTATCAGACATTAACTTTTTAATAAAAAATGTAATTTTTCAAATTTGACTATAATGGGTTTATGTTAAAATAGTAGCTAACAAGAATGTAAATAGCTGTTAATGAATACTATTTACTAGTCAAAACTATGGAAACTTTTAAAAGGTTCAAAGTTTCTTGTATTATTTTTAGATGAAAGGTTTTAACAGAGGATGAACGGAATGCGTTACATAAGGTATAAAACTAAAATAAATACGGAGCTTATCTTTCGGGTACTTTCTGAAAATCAGTATCTTTAGCGATAATTTACACTTCATAAAGCCTTACATTTATTTGATAAATGAGGGTATCATTTTCCTTTTTAATATGAAAAATAGACAAGTCTTTTCAAAGAAAATCAAATTAATAGGAATCGTACTGCTTGGTTTGTTTCTGGTCGTAAATCTCCTTTTAGCTTTTCAAGCATATCGTTTTACCTATTTTTATGAGTCAAAAGATGTACCTCTTAAGAAACTAGATGATATGTCGGTAAGCGAAAAAATATCAGGTATTTTGTTTGGTTTTAAATTTCCTAAACGAACGATTGATACCTTACCTAGTTATCCTTTTGAAACGGTTTTGTTGAAAAATAAAGCAGGCTTACAA
>JARXAV010000021.1 GCA_029865665.1 Flectobacillus sp.
GAAGCTGCTACGGCAAAACCTCTTTCCAAAAATGGAGTCATTCGCTTTAGCCATTCTGGGTTACGACTTTGCAAAGGTTTTGCTCCCATAAACTCATAGCCATGAGCATACATGACCAATTTTCCTTTCCAATTTGGAGGAAAAACAATGCGATAAGCCGCTCCATTAATCGCTCCTGTATCTATTTTAGCGATAGACTGAGCGAATAAATTTGTTGAACACAACAACAAAAGAATCAATAGTTTTTTCATTTTATTTTCAATTTATTTCGTAAAAATGTCTAGTTATAGGTCAACGGGTTTCAACCCGTTCAAAACAATAATTCGTTATTAATCAACCACTTAAACCCATTTAAAAGTATATTACTCATTCAACGGGTTAAAACCCGTTGCCTCCTGCTCCTTATAACACTTTCCAGACTTGGAGTAATACATAGTCGGGCATTCGGATACCTTTACAGACAAAAATGGCATCGTTGAGCCAAGCATACTTGGTATTTCGAGGAGCTTCAAACTTGGGTGCAGCTCTAAAATAGTATTCATTCGCCCCTACGGTTTCTCCTTTTGCAAGGCGTTGAGTTACTTCTGCACTTGCTACACGCAACCCTGTATTTCTAATAAAAATCACGACTCCGTCGTCCGTTTTAATCTGATAGAGTGCTTCTAATTCTGTTTTGGTTTTATCCGAAGAAATCACTTGCCAATCTGCTCCCCCATTCAAGACTTCCCCTTTCATGGTTGGTCCTTCAAAAGTCCCTCCTGTAATTGGAATAATTCGCCTTGTTCCATGGTCTGTTTCACCAACAACAAGCGGCTTATCAAGCGTTACTTTTAACGAACAGACAAATTCCAAAGTAGGAGCTTCGGGTGTTTGAGCAACCAAAGTGGTTGAAAAGAAGAGTAAAAAAAGAAGCTTTTTCATACGTTATGAGTTTAATTATAATACTTTCCAAACAAAGATAGACACACCGCCTTTGGCTGGTACACCCTTACAAACAAAAATAGCCTTATTCAGCCAATCGTATTTACTTCCTTCGGGAGCTTCAAATTTGGGTGCAGCCCGAAAGTAATTCTTAGACGCATCCATGGGTTCTCCTTTTGCCAATTTTTCAGCATTTTCTACAGTTTTGATGACTAAACCCACATTACGAATATGAATCAATACACCGTCTTCTGTTTGAATAGTATAAATAGCTTCAATCTCCGTTCTTGTATTTTCTTTATTGACAAACTGATAATCCGCACCGCCATTTAGGACAAGACCTTTCATCTGAGGCCCTTCGAAAGTACCTCCCGTAATCGGAATTATCCGTCGTTCGCCATGACTTGTAACCCCTAAACGCATCGGTTTATCGACTGTTACCTTGAGTTCGCAGACAAATTCCAGAGCAGGAATCTCCACATTTTGAGCTTTTGTCATGGTAGAAGTTAGGCTAGTTAACAAGAAAAAAAAGCTAAAAAATGATTTCATTGTTCGTGTTGTTAAAGAATATTTATTCCACTAATAACGCATAAAAACCTATGAGGCGATATTCCTCATAGGTTTAAGCAGTAGCTCAATTAATCTAAAATTTGAAACTCGCAGTCAAGAAGAATGAGCGTGGCATATTTCTTAACGAAGTATATAATGAGTTTGGATTCGCCGCTACATATTCCTTCGTAATGGCATCTCTGTTGGTGTTTGTCGGGAAATTACCTGGGGCAAGCCATTCCATAATACCGTACTGATTCAACAAGTTATTCACATTAAATTGAAGCGATAATTTCTTTGTAACGGCATAACCTGCTGTCAAGTCAAAATTATTAAAGCCTGGCATATCCCAACCATTGGCAGTGTTAGCTGGTCTTTCAGATAAGAAGTTATAGCTTAATGTAGTATAAAACTTGTCTAAGGTAATTCGTGGAGCAATGTTGAACATTACTGGTGGTACACCTCCTGTTTTGTTTCCAGAAAAATCTAACAATACATCATCTTGCGGGCCATTAGCATTAGCAATCCAAGCTTTATACTGTTTGGCAACTGAATTTTGTAAAGTAGCACTTGCTTTAATTGAGAATATCTTACTCAAAGACGCTTCTGCCTCGATCTCAACCCCTTGTGTTTCGTAAGTGGCAAATTGCAACGCAGGCGTATAAGGAGTATTATCAACATTTCTGAAGTAAGCTAAATTAGCTACATTACTAAGTTTGCTAAAAAATGGCGTAACAAACAATTTATATTTTGCATTCGTCAATTTGTAAGACAATTCATATTGTTCTACTTTTTGCACCAATTGACTTACAGGCGTATTGTCCACATTGAACTGGCTTGTTAAGGTATAAAGCGTATTCACATCAGGCGATTTACTTCCCTGTGAAACCCTTGCAGACAACGCTTGGTTTTCGTTGATTTTATAATTTAACCCTCCCGAAAAGTTCAAATATTCAGCCGTGTATTTGTAGTTAACAGGTGTTCCCGATGTACCGCCGAAGTTATCATATAACGTAAGTGGGTTGCCATCTAAACCGCCAAATGTTCTGCTATCGGCTGTGTTAATAGGCACACCAATTGAGTTCCAACCTCCATTAATTACATTTTCATACCGTAAGCCCCAATCTAAATTTAGTTTTGAGGTAATATTCCAATTATGTCCAAAGAATAAGGCTGTTGTTGCTTGGCTCACATACGCCTCTGCTTGTCCACCTTCATCTATTTTCATAAATCCTTGTGGATTAGTTACTTGATATGTTTTTCCATCGGTTGAAGCCAAGGTAATTCCAATCATGTGTGGTCTATCTTGAATAGTTGCTACTCCTGGACCCGAACCCGTGTTCACACCCACCGTGTTTTGGCTGATATTTGAGTAATATCCTCCCACATTAAATGTCATATTTTTCACTTGTTTCGACAAACTTAATTGGTGTATATGTTCTTTCGCATTTCGTTCTGTCATGAAAAGAGGCATAAATAAGACCCTATTATTCACTCCGGGGAAATTATTATTTGCTCCAGGAACAACCGCACCAGAAGTAGGGCGAGTGAATGTTCCTAACACTTGTCCCGTAACCAAATCTGTTAAGGTATAAACGCCATAACGAGCCGTTGGGCCACCACCACCTAAACCTGGCAAGATATAGAAAAAGGCGGCTGTTGGATCTGATACCGATACGATTTGCGTATTTTGTTGAAAAAACGTTTTGTCTGAATACTTACCATTGTACGTAACTTTAAAGCCATTTCCTAAATCATGATTCCAAGTTGTTCCTACATTAAATTCGGTAACATGGTATTTATTTCTTGAATCAAAATCAATCATTTTTCCATTTCTTGGCACTTGCATCTGAATCGAAGGCATACCATACGAGTCTGTATAAGAATATCCAGCAGGAATGGTTGGGTTTGCCCAATTTTGAGTCGGTGTAAAGTCGGTTAGTCCATTACGATCGTCTAAATATTTGGCATACACTTTCAACGACCCTTTAGCATAACTTTTAGTGACGTTAGCTTTCAATTGTCCACCGTTATTAAAGGCATACCCCGAGTATCTTGCCCCATCTGAAGTTCTATAAAAACCACCTACATTAAATCGTAGGCTCTTATCTTGGTTCAGTGGCCCTCCGATATTCAAATCAACTCTATAAAAAGGATTTCTACCATCTCCTTCTAATCCAAATTTGGTTCTAACTTCGCCTTCTAGCGTTTCACCACCTGATTTTGAAATGTAATTAAACACCCCTCCAGGAGCATTAGCCGCAGTCACCGCCGCCGCTCCACCACGTAATACTTCAATACGATTAGTCGTTGCATCTGGTCTTAAATAATAATCCGTCGCATAATTCATACTTGTAATCGGAAGCCCATCTTCTTGCATGGAAATATATTGATAGCCTTGTAATTGTGGATATACACTAAGTCCACGAGTAGCAACCTGATTACCAATTTCGCCACGTCCTGCATTCACAAAAACCCCTGCAACATTTTTCAAATAGTCGCCCGCACTGGTTGCCGCTACTCTTTCAATGTCTTTGGTTTTCATGATACTGATTGCAGAGGAAGTTTCAAGACGAGTAGCTTTGTCAAATACCCCCGTCACAATTACCTCCTCCAAGGCTCTATCATCTGGCAATAAAGAAACATTAAATGTCGTTTGATTACCTACCTTAATCGTCTGCGACACGTAACCAACATACGAGAACACTAAATCGGCAGTTGAGTTGCTCAACTCAATCGTGTACTTACCATTCGCATCTGTGATTGTCCCACGAGTAGTACCCTTTTGAATCACATTTACGCCAACTAACACTTTGCTTTTATCGTCGCTTACGACACCTGTAATATGTTGCTTATTTTGAGACAGACCAACAAAGGAACATACTAATAAACAAACAGTTACTACTATTTGGGTAAAGGAGTATAAATATTTCATTATCAAGATGGTTAAATGAGATGCTTGAAATTGTTAAAAAAAATATTGAAATTACACAATACAAAATTGAACAATTGTATTACTGAAAATAAAGCAATATTTGGGTATTAATAGGCAATTTCAATCCATTGAAATCCGTCGATATTGATTTGGCGTATAGGTTGTACTCTTTTTGAAAAGACGGCTAAAATCACTTGATTCGAGTTGTCCAATCTTAAAGGCAATTTCTCCTACGCTCAAACTTGTCTGTTTTAACAACACTTTTGCTTCCAAAATTCGCATCTCATTTAATAAGTCGTGAGCTGTTTTTCCCGTAGTCGCTTTTACACATTTATGCAAATGATTCGGGGAGATAGCTAAATATTCGGCAAACTCAGCTACTGTTTTTTTCTTATAAATGAACTCTGACAGAGCATTTTTATAGCGTTGTGTAATATTGGAAGACGCACTTTGATTAGCTTGCTCAGAGGTCAATGTCAAATGCTTAACCTCTGATAACAAAGCAGTTAAATAAAGAGGGACTAAATCAAATCGTTCGGGAAGGCTCAAACAATATTCTTGTTCTAAAATATCCATCAACTGTTCAATGCGTTCAAACTCGTTTACCGTCACGACAGGTTCTGTTCGTAATTGAAAAAAAGGAAACTCTTTATCAATCTCTACTTTGAGTGGATGTTTCAAAAATATTTCAGGCTGAAAATGACAGTAAAATCCTGTGGCATCTTCGCTAATACACTCTACTGAGGTAATTTGTTGAGAAGGCAGAAAAAAGAATTGTCCTGCCTTTATTTCATAACGACTAAGTCCTTTGGTACGAATAGCTCGCCCAGTTTTAAGGTAGAAAAAAACGTAAACCGAACGACGATGTGGAG
>JARXAV010000032.1 GCA_029865665.1 Flectobacillus sp.
ATCAAAGGTAATGATTGACTCAAAGAATTGACACAAATAATTAATATTGATAATTGATAGTAAGAATCAAAAGTAAGGATTAACATTGACATCTGATAGTAACCAAAACTATTAAGAATTGAAAGATCGTCAGAAAAAATCAAAAGTAGAAATCGACATGAAATGATTCCTCATATTGTCTCATCAGTCCAGACTGAATTACATAAATAATATTTATTGGGTTAATACTTCTTACGCGTAAGTATAAATAAACGGGAGATTATATGTTTGAGCAGAGCACTTAATAGCTACTGTTGCTAACCTTTTTTGTCGTCTGTAGGGGTTATGTTTATTACTAATATTTATACTAAATTCCAACACTCCCTTAATTATCATAATCCCGAACCAGATTTAGAGAATCCAAGTGTCTACCAAATGAATCGACTGGTAACGGTTTTGTAAAAATGTCCGCTGTATTCAGCTCGGACGCAATTCGTTTAATTTCAATCTGGCCAGAAGCCACGAGCTCCCTGACCAAGTGATAGCGTATATCAATGTGCTTCGCCCCTTTAGTTACAGGACCTGACTTTCCTTCAGCGATTGTTTGGGCTGCAGTGTTATCGCAAAACATCTGCGCAGGTACACAAATTTCAGTGATCGTCGATGCCAGGTTAGTCAAATATACCAGTTCTTTCGAAGCATCCGAAAGAGACATGTATTCGGCATACATTGTTGATCCGGCAACAGATTTCTGCTTAGTTGATGACCAGCTAATTGGTGTTTTACCCATAAAACAGACATAACCAGAAGTAGATTTCCTATCCTTAACATCACCGGCCCAATCAGCGTCAGCCATACCTGAAAGATTGGTACCATCTTTTCCAGAAATTTTCAAAGCCATGTCTTTAGTACCCATCAAATATCCAGTTAATTTCTTCATTGTCTCCAAATTTCCCAAATTGGGTGCTGATACTTGTCTTCCGAGGAGATTGACGGCAATTGAAATATCCGGTCTGGTTACTCGAGCTAAATATAGAAGTTTCCCTAGTACCGTTCGATATAAATTGTGTTTGGTGGGATTGAGAAGTTCTGAAGTGCAATACATGTCAGTGAGTGGATGAATTGGGAGGTTTTGAGACTTTTCAGGCAGCATCAAATCAATACATTCTTGGATCAAGCCTGTCTGCTTCATGCAAAATGATCTGTCTTTTCGATTGCGTTTAACGTGGATCCCAATGTATTCATTAATTTCTCCAAGATCCTTTATCTTCAATACGTTTGATAAATCAGCTTTTCTTCTTTTCATTGAATCTAAGGTCGGGGTAACCATTAAAATGTCATCCACGTAAACTAGTAAGTATTGACTTTTACCCATGCTGTACAAGCATTGATCTCTCGGGCTTTGTTCCCATCCGAGTTTCTCAAGGATGTCTTTCAAAAATTTGGCCCATTCATTACCAGCTTGCTTCAAACCATATAGTGCTTTCACTAGTTTTAATACCTGACCTGGTTTGTGATCCAAATCGACTCCCTTAGGTATTTGCATGTACACTGGATCTTTTAGCGGTGCATTAAGATATGCACAGTCAACGTCCATTTGGTGAACCTCCCAATCCTTCGCCGCAGCCACAGTCAAGAGGAGTCTTGCAATCTCAGGTGCAGGTGTTGCTGCATATGTTTCCAAAAAATCTCTCCCATAGACTTGATGGTTTCCATCAGCAACGCACCTGGCTTTCAGTTTGATGACCTCTCCCTGAGCGTTTCGCTTGGCTGTGTGAATCCAATGGCCAGGAATTGCCTTTGAGCCCACTGGGAGATCCGACACTTCGGCGACTTCTTGGGCCATCCAATTTTCAATTTCTTTATTTCGTGCAATTTGCCAGTGTTCAGAAAGTGGTCCTTTTAGAGTTTTCCCGTAGCTAATGGATTCCAACGGAAATTCGGAAGCTGGGATTTCATGCATTCCAAGAATATCGGATTTCACAGTGTAGGCCCTCCTATTGCGACCGGAAGCGTTTTGAATCCTTGTTAGAGTATTATCATATGAACTCCTGGATGAATGCCTAGTCACGGGCGTAATATTCGGTACTGCGGGTGGCATAGAAACAGCTGGTAATGTATCAGACACATTGGGCGGAATAAAAGGGATGTCAATATTAACAGGATCTGTTGAGCTTTGAATTGGAGGTGTATTTTCTTTCGCACCCTCATTTTGATTAAGAAAAATAATGTTCTGCGAAATCGCTAAAGATCCATTCAAATATACCCTGTACGCAGCGGTATTGTCGCAATATCCTAAAAATATGGCTTCATCGCTTCGATTGGACAGCTTAGGAATGATTTCTAGAGTGTTCTGGACAAAACACGGACTTCCAAACGGGTGCATAGTCATTTTATCTTGAATAGATCCGTGTAATCGTGTTGATGGCGATATAAACCCATAAGCTTTCCTCCCAGTATGATTCTGAGTGTAGCAGACGTATTCGTATGCGAAAGGCCAAAAATTTGTATTCAGTTTCGACGCATTCAAAACTGTTCGGGCTGAATCAGTAAGTGTTCGATTCCTTCGTTCGACAAAACCATTATCTCGAGGCTCTCGAGGTGCACCCAACTCAAGCCTGATTCCGTGCTCTCTTGCAAATGTAGACAGAATCACATTTCTGTACTCAGTTCCTGCATCACTTCTGAATATGTTGATGTCTTTACCGGTAATTGATCGGAGTTTGGCATTGAAGTCCTTAATATGGTTGACAACTTCTTCGGCTGTCTTTGTCCTAATTGGTCTGACACTTGTGTAATAAGAATATTGATCAACTAAAACCGAAACGAACTTAAATTGCCCGATTGCGGGAACCTCCCTAAGATCAATCAAGTCACCACTGACAATATGGCCGACATGCTGCGCAGGTCTCGATGCCTTATTGGGGTGAATCTGTTTGGTTGATTTTCCCTTGACACAATCACTACAATCAACATGATCATTCGGGTTACTAACCTCAAATTGCGGCAGCTGATCCTTAAGTAACATTCTTTTCAGTGTATAAGGATGCGCATGTCCCATGATGTGATGAAGTTGTTGCAAAGAGCATTTTGTTTTGATCGGTGCAATTACAGATAACACGTGATTACATAATCCTTTTGCTGAAAGCTGGAATTGGTTTGTTGCTGAATTACATGGAATATTCATGATTGTCTTATTTTTTGAATTAAATATTGTGCAATAGTCATCGCTAAACAATATTCTCAATTGGGACTTCATAACCATAGCAACGGAAATGAGTCTCCCGTCTGAGTCTGGAATGTGTAGAGTATCAACAAGCACCAGCTCTTCTCGGTTTCCTTCGATATTGGATAAAAGGCGTACTGTTCCCTTTCCAACTACCTTGAGTCTTTGCCCTCCCAGGGCTTTCACTTCCATTAGACCAGCTATAGCTTCGTATGTTTCGAAGTCTTCCCGGAATGGCGTGATTGTCATAAACGATCCGCTGTCAATTAACCACGGAGTTGTCGTTGTCATTATTCAAAAGTATAATTCAATGAATATATTTATATTTGAAAGAAAGGTAAAATAATTTTATAATTTTCTTTGTGTTTTGGTTCTCTCTCTCTTTATTTAGTTGTAGTTTATGTATTTATATTGTGTTCGACAAAAATATAGGAATTGTTGCCACGCAACTTCTCATGAAAATCATGTTATTTGTGGATAATTGTTGACCGAGGATATTCCTTCGTGTCACAAGCATACCTCCATCATAAATAAACAGTTCTCTATGATCATTCAAAACTATTTTCAAACAACAATCAAATTTCATTCGTTACGTAAAAGTGTAAAGAAAGCGGAGATTAATGTTGCATCTGGGAATACTCCTCCGTAGTAACGAATATCACCAACAATATAATTTATCTTCCTGATAAATTTTGCAGGGTCATCACCAACCTTCCAGTGGTTGCTAAGCAACAGGTGTTTTCCCGCCTCGCCGAGCAATGTGTTGCTCGGGCCAAACTTGTTGTAAAGAATAGCCCACAGCTCAAACGCGCTGTCGTTGAAATTGAAGTATTCCAGCCGAATATCTTCGCTAACATGTTCGTTGATGAGATTGACTGCCATGGCATGGCGAGGGACATCAAGACCGGTGGTGGGGTTGGTGTAGTCGATAAACATTACCAAGTCGCGCGCTTCAAACTGGCGGCGAACCATTGGCTCCCAAGAGCGATAGTTTCTTTCATCCAACATAGGCAAGTTGGTAATGGGATGATTGTTCATCTGATTTCTGATTTCTAATCTATTGGGTTAATACTTCTTACGCGTAAGTATAAATAAACGGGAGATTATATGTTTGAGCAGAGCACTTAATAGCTACTACTGTTGCTAACCTTTTTTGTCGTCTGTAGGGGTTATGTTTATTACTAATATTTATACTAAATTCCAACAATATTGATTGCGTTTTATTCTTTTTGTATTCTAATCAGTGGTGCCATAAAATCAAGTCAATGAAGAAAGCTCGATACATTCGGGATCAATGATTAAATTTGCTGCAAAGAGTGAAAATTGTGCATATCCAGGAATTGAAAAACAGAAACGGCGTAAAAATGAATCTTAATCTTAATATCAATTAAATTAATTTTTCTAAGTTCGAGGACTTGACGAACTTTCAATGCAACCATTTCTAGGTACCAGCATCTATTACCTTATGAAGGCACTTCATGCGAGTATCGTAGCAAATGAAGCCCAAAACATTAGCTACGTTTCTTATGAACGAATCCTGAGGGCTATGCACCGGAAGGCCCATCTTGACGAGGTGATTGAACGCTATGTACCATCCAATGGGATTGAAGAATACATGGTTGAGGAGAGTCCTTCCGACAATGAGTATTCAATAAATGAATAAATAAAAAACATCTACCCTAACCCTAATGACCCTAAGCGCTCTGCGCAGCATCCCTAAAAGCAGAGCAGGCATTACCATACCGTAACCCTAATAACCCTAGCCAGACATTGCCCAAACCCTAACTCACCGCATTAGGGTTTGAGTAATGTCTGGGAGGACATTAATTATTTTAAATAAAGCTTCGCAAACAACATTTTGATTTTTTTTTCACAATACTTTTATCAAAGGTATAATTAAATGGTTTTTATTAAATTAATTAAATGAATTCTTTTTCGTCCGCCTCATCAGTAAAATATTCATGGTCGGATGATACTGGATTGGGTTGTGAATGACACTGTTCGTGAAGGTACTTTTCGTAATCTGTTAGCCCAGAAGTATATAACGATTTAACAATTTTAAGCGGGCAGTTGCTAACGTTGTTTCTCATCCCATTGCTAATTGACTTGGATCTCGGCCTTCGGGATCAAATCATAATCAGGTGCGTACACACTCCCTGATTCGAAATAGGGTTCATTCACCAGGTATTTCAATAGACCACCTTTGCCCAAACAAGTCAGTATGCAGTCTTCAAATGTCACAGATCCATGCATTGGGTAGAACAACCACTCTACTATTGGATCTTTTGAATTTTCCCCATTCTGTAATCGAAACCGGATGGATGTGAATCCACTAAAAGGCTTGAGTGCCTTGGTGTACTTGCACCACATATCAACCCGTCGACGAACAGCTTCAAGATCGTTAACATTTGTTTTCAATTTCGGCCAAACCTCGAGAAATAAATGGTTGGTGATCATCACCAAAAGCTCCGAATTGAATGGTATTGCATCTTTGTGCTTTCGCTTCAAAACGGCGTCTCCTGTGCAATCCGCCAACGCTTTGAACGTTCCTAAATCTAAGGTTGTATCATTAAACACGCATTAGCTATGGACTTTTTTGATATTTTTTTTGATTTTATAACTCGGGAACAGCTTTTATACATTGTTCATCAATTAAATTTAATAGTTGTACAAATGCGTATTCTCAAATCTCAAAAACTGGCCTGGTTGTAACAGTCGACACAGTTGTAACACTGGCTTTGTAACAGCCAAAACGCTTGTAACACTAGCTGTTACAATCCCCGTTGCAACAAATACATAAGTTTTTATTATTTTGTTTTGATTTTATAGTAAAATCAATCATTTTTAACATTGTTCCAACATAAAAAAATATGATTGTTCAATTGATTATTTGCAAAATCTCGCGCACTTGAGTGGATTTAGTTCACATCCAAGGAAGCTATCCAGCGACGCCACGAGGAGGCGCTACCCAACGTCGCCTACCACCCAACGTCGCCTACCACCCATCGTCGCTCACCGATCATCACGGTCGACCCGCGGTCTCGTCGTCGCCCAAAAAATCTGAATTTCGCAAAATCTGAATTTCGATATATATATTTTCTGCTTCAATCTATTCAAATTATTTTAATTGGCCACCCACTATATAAAAAATTACAAACCCACTATATAAAAGCATTTTAGAAAAAACTACAACATCCAGTATTCCCGCGTGGTCTCCCACCGCAGTACTGACTGGACCGTTTCATGCTTGACTTCCGCGATCGGACGAGAGCGGGTATTTTCATGAACGTATGGCCGTAGCTACAATGTCATATTTTTAAAATTATTTATTAACATTTAGCTTAATTTTATTATATTTTTTTTCGATACTTGAACTATCAGCCTTTTCATAATTAAACAACCCACTATATATAATTCGAAAGGTGGAATTGTCCAATTGGACAAATCACAGAACAACGGGCTTAATCTCAGAAGATCGTAGCAACAAAGGCTACTCTGCCTCTTACAATACCCGGTTCCCATTCAAGTCGTCTGCAAGCGATCTCTTGGAGGTAAGGAGTATAATGTCAGGACTCTCGTCCCCGTATTGCTCCACACTCACGTGTATTCATGCATGTCCCCGGCCTCCGCGTTCCCGCATCTAGCACGGATTCTGGCTTAGAGGCGTTCAGCCATAATCCTACGGATGGTAGCTTCGCCCCACTGGCCGCTCAGCCAAGGGCAAATACCAATTATCCGAATCAACGGTTCCTCTCGTACTATGTTGAATTACTATTGCAACAACCCTATATCAGTAGGGTAAAACTAACCTGTCTCACGACGGTCTAAACCCAGCTCACGTTCCCTGTTAGTGGGTGAACAATCCAACGCTTTGCGAATACTGCTTCGCAATGATAGGAAGAGCCGACATCGAAGGATCAAAAAGCAACGTCGCTATGAACGCTTGGCTGCCACAAGCCAGTTATCCCTGTGGTAACTTTTCTGACACCTCTAGCCTCAAATTCCGAGGTTCTAAAGGATCGATAGGCCACGATTTCTCGGTTTGTATTCGTACTGAAAATCAAAATCAAGTGAGCTTTTACCCTTTTGTTCTACATGAGATTTCTGTTCTCATTGAGCTCACCTTTGGACACCTGCGTTATTGTTTAACAGATGTGCCGCCCCAGCCAAACTCCCCACCTGACTCTGTTTATCGCGCGGTTGCTCCCAGATTGCTCCGGAAGTGAACACTAAAAGAACCCGTAAGGGCGATCCCGTGTGACGATATAAGTAAAAAAACGATAAAGGTAGTGGTATTTCACTGTCGCCTTGCGGCTCCCACTTATCCTACACCCGATATGTTCTTTCACAAAGTCGGACTAGAGTCAAGCTCAACAGGGTCTTCTTTCCCCGCTGATGATGCCAAGCCCGTTCCCTTGGCTGTGGTTTCGCTAGATAGTAGGTAGGGACAGTGGGAATCTCGTTAATCCATTCATGCGCGTCACTAATTAGATGACGAGGCATTTGGCTACCTTAAGAGAGTCATAGTTACTCCCGCCGTTTACCCGCGCTTG
>JARXAV010000085.1 GCA_029865665.1 Flectobacillus sp.
AAAATTCACGATGTCAATTGACAATTCGTTGAACCCTGCGGATGAAAAAGTATATGAGTTTTTAGACAAGGTGTTTACAGAAGTGGCCACACTTTTCCCTAGTCCATATATCCATGTGGGTGGCGACGAGTGCTATAAAGGTTTCTGGGAAAAAGACGCTGGTTGTAAGGCGTTAATGGAAAAAGAAAAAATGCACGATGTAGAAGAATTGCAAGGCTATTTTATGAAAAGAGTGGAGCAAATTCTGAAAACAAAAGGCAAAAAAATGCTAGGATGGGATGAAATCTTAGAAGGTGGACTTGCTCCAGAAGCGACAGTAATGAGCTGGAGAGGTATTAAAGGAGGTATTGAAGCCGCTAAAATGGGACACGAAGTGGTAATGTCGCCAACGACTTTCGCTTATCTTGACTATATGCAAGGCGATGGAACGTTAGAACCACCGATTTATAGCACGCTTCGTTTAAAAACTTGTTATGGTTTTGAACCCGTACCTGAAGGAGTAGATGCCAAATATATTTTGGGAGGACAAGGTAATTTATGGACAGAGGGCGTTCCAACGCTTGCTCATGCCGAGTATATGAGTCACCCACGTATTTGGGCTTTGGCCGATGTGTACTGGTCGCCCAAAACAGCTCGCAACTGGGATGCGTTCATCAAGCGTGTAGAAAGCCGTTTTGAACGTTCGGAAGTAGCTGGGGTAAACTATGCAAAAAGTATGTATGACCCAATTGTGACAGCAACGGTAAAAGATGGAAAACTAATGGTGACCTTAGATAAAGAGGTGTCAGATTTAGCGATTTACTATACCATAAACGATGCTGTACCAAGTCGTTACGAAACCCTATACACTGCACCATTTGAAGTTCCCGAAGGGCCATTAACCCTACGTGTTCTTACCTATCGCAACAACAAAGCAATCGGCAGAGTGGTTACGCTTAAACGTGCTGATTTATTAAAAAGAGCTGGAAAATAAGCGATTAGGAGTAGAGGTTTTATTAAAAAACCTTGTCAACGCACACAGTTGGCAAGGTTTTTTTTATAGTATAAAAAAGCCATTTAGTAATCAACACTTCACCAAAGGATACCTCAAGCGAAACTTCTACTTATATTTGGATAAACATCCAAAAAATAATTCGTATGAAAAAGTATTTCTTTCTATTAGGTATCACATGCATCACCTTCGGCAGTTTTGCACAGAAAAGTGACGATACTGCGGCTATCAAAACGCTACTGGCAAAAGAGGCTGCTACTTGGCGTGCTGGCGATTTCGCAGGGCATAGTGCTTGCTGGCAGATTCGTCCTTATAGTAGAATTTTGGTTTCTACTCCTGAAGGTAAAACCTTCGACGTTCCTCCTGCTTCGATGATGAATCCTGATTTAAAAATGGGTGACGGTGGTTTTGCAGAACAAAGTAATATGAAAATTAGTATCACAGGGACAAGTGCTTGGGTTAGCCACGACGAAATTTCAACCGATAAAAACGGTATCAAGACCTATACTTACGAAATCAGGTTATTGGAGAAAGTAAAAGGGGAATGGAGATTTGTAGGACAATCCATTCATGTTTATAAACCTTAAAAATCAAAAAGGTAGCCTAAAAGTCATTCTGGCTACCTTTTTGATTTTAAGGAATATTATCGAGCCAATAAATCGTATCCAACAGAAAGTCCAAAACGGTTCATATTTCCTCCCAAGTTTAGATATTTCCCCAAACCTACATCGGTTTGATAATACCCAAGTTCAACATCCATTTTTTTGTGACGGAAACCCGCACCCAACTTATAGCCAACAATTGTTCCTGTTTCGTAACCATAAATACCAGAACCATTTTTGTTGCCTAACTTAAAATCTAGGGAAAGACCAAGATTTGCATAGACCGTTGTATTGTTCTTTTTATAAAAAGCATATTGAGGGGCTAAACATACACTGATATAGGGTACGTTTTGAGGAGGAGTATAAGATGAATTTAAAAACTGAACTCCTTGTGCATATTGGGTAAAGAGTAAGTCTATTTTCGCTTCTAGTTTTTTCCTTAAAGAAGGAAGTTCAACTAATAATTGTCCACCAAATGATGTTGTCGTTAAACCTGCATTACTTGAATAATAGCTAGAAACATCATTGAACGTTTCATATTGATAAATACCCATACCTGCACGTGCATAAATCCCTACTTTATAACTTTCCTTAGGTGAAGTTAGCAATGCTTGCTTATCACCAAAACAAGCATTATACTTAATAACTAAACTGGCTAAGGTAGATTCTAAAAATGGATACTTAAATAACTTATCCTTCAATGTAGTGCAGTCTTCGCACAGGCCATAAAGCTGATTATTATACAAATCATTATGAGCCTCGAAAAGTGTTCCATTCACATTACGGAGATAGTAATGATCAACTAATTCTTCTATCACCTTTCCTTCTTTTTGCACAAAAAAGTGGGTTTTCCCATTTAAATCTTGAAAGTTGAAAAGAGAAATTCGTCCATTTACCAATTGTTTAATCATCAAGGTAGTATCAGCAACAACAATCCACTGGTTACTTCTCAATAATTTACGTGGTTCAAAAGGTGTCATATTAAGTGATATTTTCTTACGGACATATACTGCCTTTCCATTCACGCCGAATCCTTGTATATCTTTAACAGCATCATATTCTACTTCCTTATTGCTAGTTTTAAGGACAACACGCTCAGGATTTTGTACCCAGTTTTTGTAATCGATTTCTCCTTTCAGGGTATCTCCTGTATTGGTAACGATATAACCTTGTTGATAGTTTTTCTGTGCTTTTAAGAATGGACAAAATAAGACCGCAAAAATTGCAGCTAGGAGATTTTTCTTCATAATTACGAAATAGTATCGGTTTAAATTTTAGTTATCTAAGGTCATTAGCTTCTGCTTTTCAAGAGCAAATATACGGAGTTTTCAAAAAAACAACCTTTACAATAATGATAAACGGTGATTATAATATAGAATAAGCGAAAAATAACTTTATAACTTCAACTAGGTTCAAGTACATAAACACGAAGCAAAAACAAATATCTTACCTGATTTTCACAAGCTAAATCGTTCTAAAAAATTGTCACCTATTCTACTTCGAGATAGAATTAAGCACCAGTCATTCTTTTTTTTATCCTATTTTAAATCAACCTAATTATATCCACCAAACTATTTGCTATTCTTATTTAAAATAAGTCTAAATTAACTTGTTTCTTATTTAGAAGTCGTCTAAATTTGAGCATTATTTTTAATGAGTCTAAATTATATAAGCATACATATAGCAATGAAATCATTTATTTACACACTTACTCTTGTATTAGGAATTGTAGCGGTTAGCTTCGGGCAAAGTGGTATCTTAAAAGGAACCGTAAAAGACCAAAAAGGAAACTTAGTTTCTGGTGTTTCAATCCGTTTAAAAGAAACAAAAAGAGGTCTTTCAACACCAGAAAATGGCGAATTCATCTTTGAAAAATTACATTCTCAGACCTATACGTTATTGGCTTCTTTTGTAGGGTATAAAACATTAGAACAAGTAGTAAAAATTGAAGAGGGAAAAACCTTATCACTTTCGCTTGAGTTGATTGAGAACACAGAAATGCTAAAAGAAATTGTAGTTTCTGGTGCTTATACGGCCAACCGTACAGCTTCGTTAGGCAAGGCAAATATCAGACCGCTTGATTTACCTCAAAGTACAGCCGTTGTAAGTAACGTTGTCATTACAGATCAACAGGCTGTCAGATTGGGGGATGTTGTGAAGAATGTCAGTGGCGTTGCACTAACTGAAACACGTGGAGGAGTTGCAGAGACATTCTCCGCTCGTGGGTATAGCGTTGGAGTAGCTGGTGCTGGGGGTAGCATTTTCAAAAATGGTACTGTTAGCAATACGATGGGCTTTCCAGACGCAAGTACGTTAGAATCTGTGGAAGTAATGAAGGGAAGTTCTGCCTTATTATACGGTAACGTTTCGGGCGGTGTAATTATCAATATGGTCACGAAGAAACCTCGTTTCGATTGGGGTGGTCAGGCATCTATGTTAATAGGCAGTTACAACCAATACAAACCTACAATTGATGTGTATGGACCAATCAGTAAAAAACTAGCGTTCCGAGTTGTGGGAACTTATGAAAATGCTAAGAGTTACCGTGATGTAGTAAAAACTGATAGAACTTATGTTACGCCTTCGTTATTGTATAAAGTTAGTGATAAAACAGATGTCTTATTACAAGCAGACTATTTGAAAAGTAATATCGTACCAGATGCTGGAGTAGGTACACCAAATAGCAGAATTACCATTACATCATTGCCAGAAACCTCTGTAAGTCGCTTTATTAATACAAACTGGGCGTATAACAACACCGAACAAAAATCTGCATATTTAACGATTAATCATCGCTTGAATGATAACTGGAAACTTACAGCTATCGGCTCAGTACAAGACACTCGTGTGAAAGGTTTTGGTGCAGGCGTACCTACTGCTATTACTGCTGCGGGCGACTATACCCGTACATTGAGTGCAGTGAATACGGGAGAAGTAGATTATACCGCTCAATTGAATTTAAATAGTAATTTTAAAACAGGAAGATTGAACCACCAATTATTAGTGGGTGCTGATTTTTTACGAATTGAGACAATCAGTCATACGTTTAGATTTACGTCTGCGACTGGTGCAGTTGGAACAGCTTATGACAAAATCAATATCTATGATTTTTCTAAGTATGTTGCTCGTACTGACATTCCTACGATTGCGGATACAGCACGTACAACAACTCCACAAAATCGTTATGGCGTTTACGCACAAGATTTGATAAGTATTTCTTCTAAATTTAAAGTATTGGCAGGATTGCGATATTCATATCAGACAGCATTTCAAGCTAGAATCTTAAATCTTGAGAAAAACGTAGAACGTGCTGGAACAACTGCTGATAAATCTGATGCGGCATTCTCTCCTAAATTAGCATTGATTTACCAGCCAATCTCAACAACATCAATTTACTCATCATATACTAACAATTTCAGCACAAATACGGGTACTGATATTTATGGAGAGAATCTAAAACCATCTATCATCGACCAATATGAGATTGGCGTTAAGAA
>JARXAV010000141.1 GCA_029865665.1 Flectobacillus sp.
TTTGAACCTATTTTAGATAAAGCTGAATATTACGTTTAGTCAATACCGTTATTTCCCTTTACCTCGTCAATCTTCTAAACGACGAATCCATACATAAGAGGTTGTGTAAAGAGTGAAAACGCTTTTCACTTTTTACACAACTTCAGACTACCAATAAATAGAAATGATTTATAAAAAGATGAATATATTCGTACTTGTAAGTGCCGTGGTGCTTATGAGTACTCAAGTATTTGCCCAGAAAAAGCAAGCCAAACCCAATATCGTACTAATCATGGTGGATGATTTGGGATATTCCGATATTGGTGCCTATGGTTCTGAAATCAATACGCCCAATATTGATAAGCTTGCTTACGAGGGTGTTCGTTTCAAAGAGTTTTATAATAACTCCATTTGTGCTCCTACTCGTGCATCGCTTATTACAGGACAGTATCCACACAAAGCTGGTATTGGCTATTTTGATGTTAATTTGGGACTTCCTGCGTATCAGGGTTATCTGAACAAAGAATCATTAACGTTTGGCGAAGTACTCAGACAAGCAGGCTATTCAACCTTATTATCTGGAAAATGGCACGTAGGTAACGACAGTCTATCGTGGCCAAAACAACGAGGTTTTGACCGTTTCTACGGAATATTAGGAGGGGGGGCAAACTACTTCAATGCAGATCCAATTCCTTTGGGTCGTCCGTATCCAGTGGTCTTGTTAGAAGATAACAAACGCTTGCACCCGAAGCCCGATTCGTATTATTTTACCGATGAAATTACGAATCATGCCATTCAATTCATTGAAGAACAAGACAAAGAAAATAAGCCTTTTTTCTTATACCTTGCCTACACAGCTCCTCACTGGCCCTTACAAGCCTTGCCTGAGGATATTGCAAAATACCGAGGCAAATACGACCAAGGTTGGGATGCTCTTCGTAAACAACGGTTAGCAACGCAGGTAAAACTAGGAATTATCACGCAGGCACAAGCAGATGCTGCTGCCACTCGTGATATAGATGTGCCTGATTGGGAAGCACTTACCTACGATGAAAAACAATTATGGAAAGCCAAAATGGAAGTATATGCCGCTGTTGTTGACCGTGCTGACCAAGGAATAGGTCGTTTATTGGCTACCTTGAAAGCCTTGAAGAAAGACGAAAATACCTTGATTTTCTTTATTTCGGATAATGGCGCTCCAGCAGAAGACGTGGCTCATTGGGGCGATAAGGCAGGAAATAATAAAGGACCTGTAGGAACTTCTGGTTCATTTGAATCGCAAGGAAAAAACTGGGCTCATGTATCCAATGCTCCTTTCCGCTCGTTCAAATCGTTTGCCTATGAAGGTGGTATTAGCTCTCCTTTTATTGCTTGGTATCCGTCTAAAATCAAGGCTGGAACGATTACAAAAGGGACAAGTCATTTAATTGACATTGCTCCAACAGTGTATGAAGTAACAGGTGCTACTTATCCTAAAACGTTTGAAGGACATGGCGTTCATGCTTTGCCTGGGAAAAGCCTAACTCCTTTATTGTTTGAAAATAAAGAAGTAAATGCTGACAACCCAATTTTCTGGGAAAGAGCAGGTAATAGAGCCGTTCGCAAAGGCAAATGGAAATTAGTTTCTATTTATCCAAGTTACCAATGGGAATTGTACGATTTAGAAAATGATCGAGGCGAGACTCAAAATTTGGCAGCTAAAAATGCCCTTTTAGTAAATGAACTATCAAGTGCTTATTTCCGCTGGGCGAATGAAAATGGGGTGGTTGATTATGACAAAATCAAACCTCAGCAACCATTATTACCTTCTAAGAAGAAACAATAAGCATATTGTAATCTTGAATCGATATGAAATTTACTGCTTTTTTTACCTTTATCAGTATAGTAGGGCTTGGTACTTCGTGGCTACGAAGCGAACCCAAGGAGACTCCTAAAAAGCCTGTACCTGTTACGGTTTGTAAGACCATGTGTAAGGCAACGACTTCTAAAAAAGCCTTGTTGCTAAAATCACTAGGCAATGACGTGACAGCAACGACTACCCCAACCAACAACGGAATGGTGTGGATTGCAGGAGGAAGTTTCAAGATGGGAACGAGTGAATATCCTGACGCACAACCTGTTCATCAGGTGACCGTTAAGGGCTATTGGATAGACGAACATGAAGTAACAAATGCCGAGTTTAAGGCTTTTGTGAAAGCAACAAATTATGTTACCGTTGCCGAAAGACCATTGAATCCTGCTGATTACCCTGGTGTTCCTTTAGATAAATTAGCACCTGGTTCAGCGGTTTTTTCTCCGCCACCGAATAATGTAGCCTTGGACGATTATCAAAATTGGTGGAAATACGTAGCGGGTGCGAATTGGAAACATCCGTCTGGCCCTAAAAGTAGTATTGATGGACTAGATAATTATCCTGTTGTTCAGATTTGCTACGAAGATGCGAAAGCGTATGCCAAATGGGCGGGGAAACGTCTTCCAACCGAAGCAGAGTGGGAGTTTGCCGCCAGAGCAGGAAGACCCAATACCAAATATTATTGGGGAACTGAGTTAAAACCAAAAGGAAAATGGCAAGCAAATATTTTTCAGGGAAGTTTCCCGAATAATAATTTGGCAGAAGACGGCTATAAAGAGGCTGCTCCTGTGAGGTCTTTCCCTAAAAATCCTTTTGGAATTTATGATTTAGAAGGAAATGTCTGGGAATGGTGTAGTGATTTATATCGCTCAGATTACTATAAATCAAGCCCGAAATTAAATCCTAAAGGCCCTACAAGTAGCTATGACCCCGAAGAACCTGGCGTAGAAAAACACGTGCAACGAGGTGGCTCGTTCTTGTGTAGCGATCAGTATTGTATTCGGTATATTGCTGGAAGTAGGGGCAAAGGAGAAACAACGAGTGCTTGCAATCATCTAGGCTTTCGTTGTGCGAAAGATGCCGTTAATTAATAATTGGAATTGTGATTAAGTTGTTGATTTTAAAATGGTTATTCATTTTATATGTGTAACCATTTTTGTACCCTTTCTGGGTTAAGTACCACTTAAATTGAATCGTATTTTAGCATAAAAAACAGGTATATCCATGATTAAAAAATTGCAATTGATTGTACTAAGCTTATTGTTTGGTACATCATTATTCGCACAAACAAGCGATAACGACAAGAAAAATTGGCTTTCGGCTGATCTATTTGCTTCAAAAATAGGAGAGCAAACAAATACTCAAGTTATTGATGCTCGAAGTGCTGAGGAATTTGCCCTCAATCATATTCAGGGAGCTGTCAATGCCAATCCACAAAGTGCTGACTATAAGAGTATTATTGAAAAGTTAAATGCAAATAAACCCGTTTTTGTTTATTCTATTGCTAATGGAAGAAGTGTTGCCTTGGCAAAAGAACTAGCAACGAAGAACTTTCAAGAGGTCTATGTGCTGGATGGCGGTATTGGTGCATGGGTAGGAACTGGAAAACCTGTTTTTACTACGGCTAAAAAAGGATTAAGCTTACAAGAGTACAACCAAATTTTAGCATCAAACAAAGTCGTATTGGTTGACATTGGTTCTCATTACTGTGGGGCTTGTAAGAAAGTAAAACCAGTCTTGGATTCGTTGAGAAAAGAACATGGCGATGCCCTAAAAATTGTAGAAATTGAATTGGAGGATAGTCCTCAGTTGATTGCATCCCTTAAAACAGTTAGCTCATTCCCGTATATCATCTTATACAAACAAGGAAATATCAGTTTGAAGAAAAGTGGAATTACTGATTTGAAAGGTGTATTAGACACTGCGTTAGCACAAGTTCACTAGTAAGTTGTACCTGACCATTTGTAATAAAAACGCATATATCTCAACCATAATGCTGAAAATCAATTGATTAAATTCAGCATTCAACATTTATCATTTTTACATACAAAGGTGTCATCATCTTTCCACAAAACAAGTATTTAATATACATAATCTATAGAGTATAATGAAAAACAAATTACTACAATTAATCTTTTTGTTGTCCATCATAACCTTACAAAGTTACGGACAGCAAGCCACTACAATTACGGGAAAAGTAATTGATTCTAAAACAAAAGAACCTATCATTGGAGCTGCCGTAGCAGTTAAAGGTCGTTCAGGCGGAGCTAGTACAAATATAAATGGAGAATTCTCGTTCAAAGTTGCTCAAAAGCCTCCCTTTTCAGTCTTAGTTACCTTTGTAGGATACAAAAAACAAGAGATAGAAATATTTGAAATAGAGCCACTTACCATCAAATTGGTAGAATCAAAAGGACAACGTATCGACGAAGTGGTAGTGATTGGGTATGGTACTCAAAAACGTAGCGATATTACAGGAGCGATTGCTTCTATTCCAATAGAAATCAAAAGTCAGCCTGTTGCTTCTGTCGAACGCCTTTTGCAAGGTGCAGTATCTGGGGCGATTGTAACTCAAACTTCGGGTCAGCCTGGAGGGGGCGTTAGTGTTCAGATTCGTGGTAACAACTCCATCACTGCGGGTTCAGATCCTTTGTACGTAATCGACGGTTTCCCTATCAACAACGACTACGGTTTGAATGATGCGGGCGTAACAGACGGTTCAAAAATCAACCCTTTGTCATCTATCAACACGGCTGATATTGAGTCAGTTGACGTATTAAAAGATGCTTCGGCAACAGCGATTTACGGTTCTCGTGGAGCCAACGGTGTAATCATCATTACGACTAAAAATGGTTCAAAAGGTAAATCGTCTATCAACTACGATGCCTACTATGGCGTACAAGAAGTAACACGTACTATTCCCGTATTAAATGCCTCTCAATGGTGGGCATTGCGTAAAGATGCTGCTAAAAACTCAGGTAAAACAACTTCTTTACCAAGTGTAACAGGTTATAAATTAGATACTTCTGGAGCTGGAACAGACTGGCAAGCAGCAGCTTTCCGTAAGGCATCTATCCAAAGCCATAGCTTATCTATTTTATCAGGAAGCGACAAAACTCGTTTATCAATTTCGGGTAACTATTTCAAACAAGACGGTATTCTTCAAAACACTGACTTTGTTCGTTACTCAGGACGTTTGGCCTTGGATCATGATTATAGCAAAAACTTCAAAATTACAACAAGCTTAAACGCAAGTAGTACAAAATCGCAAGTAGCACCTACCGCTATTGTTGGTAACTTATTACTAACGCCTCCTTCGTTACCGATTTATAAAGACGATGGTACGTTTGTAATCAACAGTCCATTTGAGTCGGGCTTACAAAACCCAATCAACTCGTTATACAATCAGTTAAATGAAACTCGTACGAACCGTTTCTTAGGAAATATTGCAGGTGAATACACTATTTTGGAAGGTTTAAAAGCAAAAGTATTAGTAGGTATTGACATCGTGGACAACAAACAAAATCGTTACTTACCAAGTACTACAGCAGAAGGTCAAGCACTTTCAGGTGATGCCATTGTAGGTTCGGTATTCACAACTAACTGGTTGAATGAAAACACATTAAGCTATGAAAAACAATTAAATGCAAAGAATAAAGTTACTGCATTAGTTGGTTTTACCGCACAAGAGTCTAAAACAGAAGGAGCAGTAGCAGAAGCAGCAGGTTTTGCAACGGATGCGTTTTCATACAATAACTTGGCAACAGGTATTACCGCTAGAACACCACGTTCTTTTGCCAATGACTGGGCGTTAGCCTCGTATTTAGGTAGAGCGAACTATGCTTACGACGACCGTTATTTAGTAACCTTGACCTTACGTGCCGATGGTTCATCTCGTTTCGGAGAAGGCAACAAATGGGGATATTTCCCTTCAGCAGCCTTTGCTTGGAACGTAAGTAACGAACAGTTTTTCAAAACGGTTAATAACGTAAATGACTTAAAAATTCGTGTGAGTGCGGGGTCAACTGGTAACCAAAACATCCCTTCCTACCAGTCGTTATCTCAATTGGCTTATTTTCGTTACAACTTCTCAGGAACTACCGTTTCTGGATACGCACCGAATTCTGTACCAAATCCAAATTTAGGATGGGAAAAAACCTTCCAATTGGATGCAGGGGTTGATGTAGGGTTCTTCAATAACCGTATCAGTTTAGTGGCCGATTACTACTACAAAAATACCACTGATTTATTGTTAACTCGTACCGTACCAGGCACATCAGGTTTATCTGATTTCTATAACGGTCAAGCGTCAACAATTTATCAAAACATTGGAGCAGTTACGAACAAAGGGATTGAATTATTCATCAATTCACACAACATTGACAAAGCGTTGAAGTGGAATACCACCTTGATTTACTCTAAAAATATCAACGAAGTGACGAGCTTAGGAGATGGTGTATCTCAAATCATTCCTTCAATTTCTTCTCCTTCTATAGTAAAAGTTGGGTATCCAGTAGGTTCATTTATCGTATATCAAACAGATGGCGTAATTCAGCAAGGGGATGTGGCATTAACACCACAGTCGAACAAAAGCCCAGGTGGACAAAAATACAAAGACATCAGCGGCCCTAATGGTGTTCCTGACGGTGTAATTAGCCAAGCGTATGACCGTGTGGTAATTTCAAATCAACCAGATTTTACCGCAGGTTTAACGAACACGTTTAGCTACAAAGGCATTGATTTCTCTATCTTTTTCCAAGGATCAATCGGTGGAAAAATCTATAATGGTAACCGTGCAAACTTAGAATTAGGAACAGGTTATACCAACAGTTCAGCCGATTTATTGAATAGATGGACATCAACGAATACCAATACGGATGTAAAAGCAGCGTATCAAGATCCAGCGATTACCATTTCAGATCGCTTCATTGAAGATGGTACATACTATCGTTTGAAAAACATCTCGTTGGGCTACAATTTCCCAGCGAAATTACTTAAAAAAGCAAGTCTTAAAAGCCTAAGAGTGTATGTATCAGCTCAAAATGCTGCAACATGGACAAAATACTCAGGCTACGACCCAGAAGTAAGTTTGAACGGTCAGTCGTTAATCAACAAAGGGGTTGATACGGGTGTGTATCCAAACAACAAATCGTATCAAGTAGGATTGTCGGTATCGTTCTAAGAAAATAAACCTTTGATTATTTGCTCCAAATGAGCTGATATCCAAAGGGTAAAACCGACTTCTTTTTCACCATTAAATTTAGCATTCCATGAAATTATTCAAATATATCGCTTTAGCAAGTATTGGATTTACCGCAACTTCTTGTCAGCAATTTTTAAAGGAAAGTCCTGAGTCCATCATTTCAGAAGACCAATATTACAAAACACAAACCGATGCTATCAATGCGGTAAATGCGGTTTATTTCTCCTTGAACTCAGGGGGGGCGACTATTCAAACACCATACAACACCCTATTTAATACAGGGATGAACTTTGCAGGAGACGATGAAGATCCAGGGCCAGGTGCAACCAATGCAGACGTTCGTTCGTTAGCCGTATTGGCACACTCTTCAACGAATTTAAGGGTGTACGAACTTTGGCAACAGCACTATGCTGCTATTAAAAAAGCCAATGTAGCATTAGAAAAGATACCAATTATTAGTTTTGATGCAACCCTGAAAAACAGATTACTAGCAGAAGCAAAGTTTTTACGTGCCTTGTATTACTTCAATTTGGTACGTCTTTATGGTGATGTTCCATTGATTACATCGTACCAAAAATACATCAATGCTGGTGATTATGCGATTGCTAAATCTCCGTCAACGGCTGTCTATGCTCAAATTGAAAAAGATTTAATTGAGGCAGCGGCGGCATTACCTGTAAGTTATGCTTCTCCTGACGCAGGTAGAGCAACGGCTGGAGCAGCTAAGTCATTGTTAGCAAAGGTGTATTTAACAAAAGCATCGTTACCATTAAACTTGACGCAATATTATCAAGATGCTGTGAAATTGGCAGAAGAAGCACTTTCTCCTGCGGATGGCGGAACGGGTGCTTATGGCTACGATTTATTTAGCAATTATGCCGATGTGTTTTTACCAGCTACCAAAAACGGGAGAGAGCATATTTTCTCAGCTCAGTTTAAATCGAACTCATTGGGGCAAGGAAACAACCAAAACCCTCGTTCAATTTTGACATCTATCCCAGGCTTAACAGGTTCTTATGCGGACATGGTACGCTTCTATACGGTTGGTACAGACAAATTCTTTAGCGTATTTAAATTATACGATGCGGCAGATAAAAGAAAGCGTGTAACCTTTGTAACCAGCTTTGTAAGCCCAACGAATGGTAGAAAGTATGGTTTACCAATTACCAACACGGCTGTACCAAATGATTCAACACCATTCTTTAACAAAACATGGGATCCGAACTCTACTGCTCTAACGAATGAATCTGCGGCTAACGTAGCCATCATCCGCTATGCTGAATTGTTATTGATTCATGCGGAAGCAGAAAACGAATTGAATGGCCCAACAGCAAAAGCGTACAAGTCATTGAATAAAGTGAGAAATAGAGCAGGTTTACCAAGTCTTTCTGGCTTAACAAAAGACCAATTCCGTGAGGCATTATACCTTGACCGTCGTTTAGAATTAGTATTTGAATATCATCGCTGGTTCGATTTGATTCGTCAAAAAGATGCAAATGGAAAAAGTACGTTTGTGACAAATCTTCACAAAGTGGGTAAAACCAATGCAACGGACAAACATCGTTTATATCCAATTCCTCAATCGGAAATCGACAACAACCCATTGTTAGAGCAGAATACGCTTTGGAAGTAATTAGTAACGAGTGAGTTAGTATTTTTTGACAGTCACTAACTCACTCGTTGAACCCATATCTAAAAATAGCATGAAGATTTCGTTGAAAATTACCACCACTTTTCTCTTGACAGTCTTGGTGAATGCCCATCTAGTGGCTCAAAATATTCCAAAAAAACAACCCAATATCGTCGTCATTTTGGCGGATGATTTAGGTTTTTCGGACATTGGAGCGTACGGTTCGGAAATAAAAACGCCTAATTTGGATAAGCTTGCACGGCATGGACTGACCTTCAAGCAGTTTTACAATGCAGGACGTTGTTGTCCGTCGAGAGCTTCCTTGCTTACGGGCTTATACCCGCATCAAGCAGGCATTGGCGACATGGTGCAAAACAAGGGTTTTCCTGCGTATCAAGGTTACTTAAACAAGAATTGCATTACGCTTGGACAAGCACTCAAACAAGCGGGTTACACGACCATCGTTTCTGGAAAATGGCACGTTGGCTTAGTGCCTTCTGCTTGGGCAGTGAACCGAGGTTTTGACAAATCGTTTACCTTACAAAATAATGGAAGCAGTTATTTCAATTCGCAACCCTTATATAACGATGGCAGAACGGTTACTTTTTTGAAGGGCGATAAAGAAGTCATTCGTACCGATACTTCTAAATACTTAACACAAGAAATTACTGATTTTGCGATTCGTTCTTTGGAAAAACACCAACACGAGCAACGTCCTTTTTTCTTGTATGTAGCCTATAATGCTCCTCATTGGCCTATTCAAGCA
>JARXAV010000006.1 GCA_029865665.1 Flectobacillus sp.
AAGGAGCTATGGGACAGTAAAAGAAATCTACCATCTAAAAAACACCCTTTCTCAAAAGAGTTAATCATCAAAATTGAAAAAACTAAAATGGAGGCTAATCGCCTTTTGATGAAGCTTGAAGATGAACAGAGTGACTTCTCTGCTGATGAGTTTACGAAAAAACTCAAAAATCAAAGTAAGCGAACAACGGTAATTACTTTTCTGGACGAAGTTATAAGTGAATTACTTAAAGCTGATAAAGTAGGAAATGCCAATGTTCACAAGAACCTCAAGAATGTACTACTCCGCTTTAAAGAGCAACGAGATTTCACGTTTGTCGAATTAGATGGTTCTTTCCTTCGGAAGTTTGAACAAGACCTTCGAGGGCGTGGACTTTCTGAGGTATCTATGAGCGTCCACTTCCGTACTTTACGAGCGTTGTATAATAGAGCTATCGTTGAAAGTTATGCAAAAAAAGAAGCAGACCCTTTTTTAGAGTTTAAGCTGTCTAAGTTTAATCTCAAGACTCAGAAAAGAGCGATTAAGAAAGAAGAAATCTTGGCAATTGCCTCATTAGTAGTTGAAAAAGGTACAAGCCTTCATAACTCACAAAATATGTTCCTTTTTAGTTACTATTGTTCTGGCATTAACATTAGTGATATACTAGAATTAGAATGGAGTAATATTTCCCCTGAGGGATTAATGGAATATATACGTAACAAAACTCAACAACAGCAACAGGTTACTCTTCTCCCTCCTGCCCAAAAGATTGTAGATTACTATCGTCAGTTTAGCTCTGGCGAGTATGTATTTCCGTACTTGGATAAAAGCAAACATAAAACGGAAGTGCAAATTAATAATCGTATTAAAAAGGTTACAAAGCAGATTAATCAAGATTTAAAGACTTTGGCTCAAATGGCAGGGATCGAAACCAATTTGACAACCTATGTTGCTCGACATACTTTTGCAACAGTTCTAAAACGAAGTGGCGTAGAGATTGCTAAAATTAGCGAACTACTTGGGCATGAATCTGAGAAAACGACTAAAATTTATCTTGATTCCTTTGAAAATGAAGAGTTATATGAGGCTACGCTAAATCTACTGTAAAATACTTTTTCTTTATTAAAGGAATTAAAATTCTAAAATACTAATAGCTTAAAGGTTATGTTAAACCACAACCTTTAAGCTACCAGTCATATACTATAAATATGCTTATCAGGGTACTTTTTTTACCTTCGGCACTGGGTAAGTAAAGTTTAATATTTCAACCGATTGAATTCTACTTATTTGAAAATATCGCTCTGCATTTCTCAGTTCACAAAAAGCTTTCAAAAACGCTGTTTGATTCCCATCAAAAGGGACAATTTCTATTGAAGAGTCTCTTATTGTTCGTAGCGTTATGTTATTATTCTTATCATTATATTTAATTCTTAGGTACTTGCATTCATTCACACCTTCTTCAATTACCTCTCTTATTTGTTCCGTAAGACTTAATGAATTCTGCTTTATGTCCTTGAAATTAGGAGCTTTACCCACGAAAGGACTGCCTAGCTTAATCACACTAAGTTTTGAAATTTCAAACTCGTCAGGTTGATTTTTGATATAATCAT
The DNA here is from genome assembly GCA_029865665.1 of Flectobacillus sp. The sequence goes on from JARXAV010000006.1 coordinate 1,590, forward strand.
ACCCTACAATAAAGTATCTCCCGTGTACATATTTAATTGTTTGAGGCAAAAAAATGGTCTGGTAAGGAATTCTCTCTATTGTTATCGTGAGATGCTGATTCTCTTCAATATAGCTTGAAAAATCATTAAGCATTTGTTCATCAATAGATGGAATCACATCCAGGGCTTCTATCGGAATTAGTGTTTCTGACATTTTGTCGGAAGCAGGATTAAACCACTTACATTTCACTAACTGCTCTGAAATCTCCTTCTTCTTCGCTCCTGTCTTAACATCAAATAGTGATTCTTTTTTTTCATTTCGGGGTGTACCAATGACCTGCATTAATGGACTAACAAAGCTCAACATAGGAGTAAGACTTGCCCTCTCTTTCCCTCCTTCTATTTTGTACGAACTTTTTACCTTTGATAATTCTAATTGAGCAGTGGAGAGCGTTACAATTGTGCCAATAGCTTGATTTTTAGAAAGTTCATTTTCCCTTTTCTTGATTAATTTTAACAACTTGGAAGACAACCATGCTTCTTCAAATTGAGATGATTTCGAGGAATACCAAAGACATTTACAACTTGAGGTTTTACCTTTTGTCTGAAGATTAACTCCAGTAAATTCGTCATGAACATCTTGCAAATCGTTGATAATTTCAACAATTACCATCATTGGCGAAATAAGAAGAGGCTCTCCTGAGACAAGTATCTTATGATGCTCTGTAGCGTATGGATGAGATTTTAGGGCAACAATATCGCCAAGGTTAAAAAGGTCTTTCATTAGGTTCTTTAGTTTATATACAAACATACTGAAAATATGTATATTTGTGTAAACCTTGATAAGAAAACATGAAAGACTCAGACATCTGGAATGGACTAAAAAGTTTAAGCTAGTCAAATAGCTCAAAACTTACTGTATATGTAGATTATACAGGAAACGGATTGCAATGTGTTTTCCAAATAGCAACTAGTTTAGTAGCGGTTGAAGAAACTTCGCACAAATCCACATATATAAATATGCACTTGAAGATGATTAATAACATAATACTGAAAGGTTTAAGCAAATTTATACAATTGAAATTTAGTGTGACTCAAGAATTTGGGTACTGGTCTTAACTCTTCGGAGTGTTATGTCTGAGATTTACCTGTTACACCTCTCTTGTTACTTATCAAGGTTTTACTTTCTCTATCTATTACGACCTATTTCAATGCAAAAACAAAACCCTACTTGGCTAAAAAACAGAGGTTATTTACATATAACCACTCAAATTGATGTCAATGTTGATACACGAAAACTCTTATCTAAAATTCATAGCCCTAGTTATATCGCTCACTATGCGTTTTTTCCTCTTATCCATGCCTCAATAGACGAAAGAAGGTATAAGGTTAATCCTGAGAGTAGTGTTTCAGACTACAGGAAAAAAAAGAAATGTCATTCTTATCAGGATACTAAAGGCGATTACCAAAAACATATCAAAAGTCGTCCTCTGCATTACGCTACCCACATGGATGCTTTAATCTTTGGCTATTATGCACAGCTACTACAAGATAACTATGAAAAAGAATTAGCAAAAGATGATGAACTATCAAAATGTGTGTTAGCCTATCGAAGAATCAAAATTTCAGATGATGTAGATAGCAAACATAAAAGCACTATTCACTTTGCAAAAGAAGTATTTGAGGAAATAAAAAAACGCTGTCAAGATGAAGACTGCATGGTTTTAGCGTTTGACATAAAAAGCTTTTTCTCTAGTTTAAATCATAAAAGATTAAAAAATGCGTGGGCTAAGTTAATCAATGAAGACCTGCTGCCGAAAGACCATTATAACGTGTTCAAGGCTACCACTCGGTTTTCATATATTATGTTAGATGATCTCCGTATTCGTCGAAGTGTAGGAGGACGAAAAGCTCCATTCGACGAAAAAAACCTTGCAAAAATTAGAAATAAACATGGAATAAATGCCTTTTTTGCATCTCCAGAAGAGTTCAGACATAAGATAAAAAACAATGAAATTAAGCTTCATCGTTTCCCATTTAGAAAAGGAGAAGATACTCTACCAACAGGTATTCCTCAAGGACTTCCCCTTAGTGCTATTTTAGCGAACCTCTATCTTTTAGAATTTGACAAACTAGTTTTACAAAAAATAACGAGAGAACTAGGCGGCTATTATAGACGTTACTCAGATGACATTGTAGTAGTGTGCAAAAAAGAAAATGTAGATGAAATAGAACGCTTTGTAACCGAATCAATCAAAGATAGCTTAGTAAAGATTAGCCCTGAAAAAACAGAAAAGTTCTTATTTACACAAAGAAGCTTTGGTAATCAAAGCCCTCGTTTAACCGCTGTTAAGCTGACAAATGATACTTGCATTATGGAAGCTCCTTTCATTTACTTAGGTTTTGCCTTTAATGGAAGCCAAACGCTCATAAAATCAACGAATCTTGCTAAGTTTTACAGAAGAATGATTTCCACTGTTAAGAGAAAAAGTAGATTGGCTCTTAAAATTGCAGAAGAGGAAGGAAGTAAACCCGTAGTTTTTAGAAAAAGGTTATACAAACTATACATGACATCCAACTTAAATAAAACAATTATTAAAAGGCGGTACAAAAAACTTAAAATGAATGACGTTGGCGAGTATAGAATCGAATCAGTTGAAAAGGAACAAGATTTTCGGAGTAATTATTTATCCTACATGAACAGGGCAAGTACAATAATGAATGAAACTGCGATTAAGAATCAAATCCGCAAACATAGAAACATTTTCAATCAAGCTTTTTTAAAGCATCTAAGAAGAAAATAGAATTTGGATACAACTTTAATCCCGATAGTTAAAGGACTAAGTACAGAGTATCTTTTTTAAATAAAATCTCTTCTGACTTGTATTAATCTGAATTAATTCAAAATTAATTTTGTAAGTTGGGGCTGTAATTTTGAGTAGCAATGACAGAAGAACTGTTAGATGAATTATACATCAAATACCATAGGGCTAAAAGAGAGCAATTGGAGACAATAACAAAGAATATATATCTTAAAGCCAGAGACTTATCTACTGCCTCAGATACTGAATTTTGCATTATTGTTATTACTACTTGTTTCTATTTTCAATCTTCATTTATAGCGAATATTCTGAGAATGGCTGAGTATAATTATAAGCTTGGAGGAGGTTATGAATCTTTGATTTTAGGGATTATCTACTTACAAGAACGCCATAAGGAGAGTAAAAACGAATTCTTCGAGAGAAAACCAGAAAAGCAAGCAGGTCTTATTTTTCGTAGGAAAAAACTATGGGGGTGGCTTCCTATCCCCTTCACAAAAACAACAGAGTTTGTAGGAGAGTATAATCCATATACGTTTAGTCTTGATTTAGAGGTTGTTAAAACTGAGGAAGAAATCATAAAACATTATGCTGAACTGAAAGCATCTTTATACTATTATAAACGAGTTTTGATTAAAAATAAATGGTTGAAAGGAAAGTGTTATAACACTCTTATTGAAGGGAAAATTGACAAAAACAAAATAAAAGATATTATGATGGATGTTATTACAGAATTTCAAAATCAAGCACCCGAGATTGTAAAATTTTTAGGTGCAGGATTAGCCAGTGGCTTGTTTTCTGGTGTCGGGGAAGATTTTTGGAAGAAAATAAAAGACCACTTCAAATCTGAGAAAGACAAAGTCGTGATTGAAAAATTTGAAGAAAGCCCTAAAGATATTAGACTACAAGGTAAATTAGAAGGCTTGTTAGAAAACAAAATGGCTGAAATGTCTCAACAAGACCTATTAGATTTATTCCAATTATTTCAAAAGGCAAAGGCTGATAACCCAACTATACAAACAATCAGCAATAGTAAAAATGTACTTAATAATTCTACAATTATTGTTGGAGGAGATTTTCATTTAGGAGATAAAACAAATCAATAGTTTCTACTGATGGAGGAGAAGGTAAATATTCAAAATTCTAAAAATGTTGTTGTTAATAGTGAAATTAACGCCCTTGACGTACATATCGGAGATAAAATCTACAATACACCAAAACTTGAACTAAATAGGCAATGGTTTGAAGAAAGATTAGCAACAAGCATCAAGAATCTTGGAGAACGCTATTCTGAGGAACTGAATTTTGATTTACCTATTGCTGGGGTATTCAATGGAATTGCAAGAAATCCAGCGTTTAAACATGAACTTAAAGAAAAGGTCAAAGAAGTTTTAAACAAGAATCACGATGTAGTTAGAACCCTCAAGCACTCGAAGGCTACTGATGAAAGTCTATTAAAGGTTATTCAAGACGTTGAAAGTAAAAACGTTGGGATAAACAATTGGCATAAAAGTATAAAATGGGAAGAAGGAAGTGGTCTCCAATATGAGGTGATAAAATCGTTAGTTGATAACTTACTTAAATTAGCTTCAGAAATTCGAGATTTTTTTTATGAGTTAGAAAAATCAGAACCAACTCCATCCCAAAACTATGAATATCAAAAGTATAGTGATGAGAAGTATTACCTCAAACAATTATCGCAATCTGCCTATCAATTCGGAAGGTTTTTAGAATTCAATACATTTCAATTAGCTGAAAGACCTTGCTTGTTACTTAAAGGTGATGGAGGACATGGCAAATCGCACCTTTTGGCAGATGTAGCTAAAAATCACCAATTGAATGGAGGGTTCAGTATCTTATTATTAGGGCAACATTTCTATAAGGGCGAAGTATGGTCTGAAACTATCAAGCAGTTAGGCATTTCTGCATTCCATACGAAAGATGAATTACTCACACTTCTGAATGAAATAGGGAGAAAATCAGGAAAAAGATTATTATTTTTCATTGATGCTCTGAATGAGGGAGAAGGCAAGACAATATGGAAAAAACAATTAGCTGGATTTTTGGAAGACTTCAAAAAGTATCCGTGGTTAGGAGTTATTGTAAGTGTTAGAAGCACATTTCTCTCTCTAGTAGTACCTGAAAACTTACTCGAAGATAGCAATACATTAATACATATTACTCATCAAGGTTTTAGAGGACATGAATATCAAGCATCTAAAAGATTCTTTCAATATTTTGGACTACAAGCCCCTAAAATCCCTTTATTAACACCCGAATTTACGAACCCTTTATTTCTACTTCTTTTCTGCAAAGGGTTGAAAAAAAATGGATATGATCACATTCCAGAAGGAATGAATGGTATTTCAAAAATTATCCAGTTTTTCTTTCAAGGTATCAATAAATCTCTTTTCGATAAATTTGAGTTTGACCCTAAAATTAATATTGCGAATAAGTGTGCAGATAGTTTTGCAGAGTCTCTTAGCGAGCAAAAAGAAACCTTAATGAGTTATGATAGTGCATTGCTATTATTGAATAATGTAGTCAAAACATACTCTCCCTTTGTACAAAATTGTAATATTTTGACTGAGTTAATTTCAGAAGGTCTGTTTAAGGAAAATGTAAGGTACAATCGAGATAATAAAGAATCTGAGTGCGTTATCGAATTTAACTATGAAAGGTTTGGAGATTATACAATTACTAATTTATTACTTGAAAAATATGTGGATAAAAACAACATCTCATCTGCATTCAAAAAGCATGGACACCTATCTTTCATATTAGAAAAACCTTATTATAATGACGGTATTATTGAAGCATTATCAGTTATTTTACCCGAAAAATTTGGAGAGGAACTTTTTGAAGTAATACCTAAAAAGTATTATCCTATGAAGTCTATTTCTGAGGGGTTTATCAAAAGCCTAGTTTGGCGAAAAGAAGATACAATCACAGAGAAATCACTTGTATTTGTAGATGTAGTTCAACTAAATGGATATACTAATCAATATGTCGAAGTGATGATTTCAGTATGCTCAAATGAAAAACATTTATTCAATGCCAATCATCTACATAAAATACTCATCAATAAGACACTCGCCAAAAGGGATGAGCTGTGGACTACTTTTATTCATTCTGATTACACTCCAAAAGTGGATGAAGAGTATGAAATAGGGGCTATTCAGCGTCTTGTAGATTGGGCATGGTCGGAAGATGATAAATCCTTCTTATCAAAAGAATCAATTTATCTCTCTGCCAAAACAATCACATGGTTTTTGACCTCTCCAAATCGTTTTTTTAGAGATGCTTCTACAAAAGGGTTAGTTTGTTTATTGACCAATAATTTACCCATTGCTTGTCGATTAATTGATGATTTTAGAGACATAAACGACCCTTACGTACTTGAAAGACTATTAGCCGCTTGTTACGGAGCAATCCTGAAATCTGAGATAAATGCTACTTCAAAGGATTTAGCCCAAAAAGTCTTTGATACTTTTTTTATACATGGAGAACCACCTGTACATCTACTTACAAGGGAATATGCTAAAGGTATATGTGAGTTCTCTATACATCACAAACTACAAATTGTTGGAAATGTTGCTTTGGTTTATCCTCCTTATCAAAGCGTTTGGGAAGACCCGAAAATGACGGCTGAAAATTGTGTAAAAAAATATAGAATAAAAAACTTTGTGTATGATAAAGCAACGAGAGAAGATAGAGGACAAAATAATTTAGTGCTTTCCACAAGTGAAGATTTTTATGATTTTAAAAAGTATCAAATAAGTACTAATTCAGAATTTTCTTCGATAAAAATAAACGCTGAAAATGACTATAATGATTTTTATAATTCGCTGACAAGAAAGAAAAGACAGTGGTTGAAAATTTGTAAAGATACATATAGTCTTCTTCAAACAATCCAAAAACTTAATACTTGGCATGAAAAAACCTTGAAACTATGTGAAGAGACAGAAAATACGATGTATTCATTCTTATCAGAAGGAGAAATAGCTAGATATGAGAAAGACATTCGACCATTTTTTAAATCAAAATTTATAGCAAGTACTAATTGGAATAATAAATCCGAATTCAATAATGAGAAGATGGTTTCTTTCATCATAGAACGAATTTTTGAATTAGGCTGGACAAAAGAGCTTTTTGGCAGTTTTGATTCTAGTTACAATGAATATGAAAGAAGGAGTACTCACATTCAAAGTATTGGTGAAAAGTACAGATGGATAGCGTATTATGAGTGTTTGGCAAGAATAGCCGATAATTTTTTATACAGTAACAAGTGGAATAACGATAAAAGTGAGTCTCCTTTATCAGGAGCTTGGCAAATTGACAAAAGAGACATTGACCCAACCATTACTTCTAAACCTATCAAAATAGACACATGGAAAGAGTATAAAAAAACATGGTGGTTCAATATTGAATATAATAATTGGCATAACTCCAACTGGTATCTAAAAGAAGATGATTTACCTAACATAGATAAACTAATGCAAGTAACTGACTTAGATGGAAAAGTATGGATTATGCTTGAGAGTTATCCGCATTGGATTAATAAAATTGATAAAGAGGATAGTATTGAAGATAACTATGCCAGAATGGAAATATGGTATCATATAAGTTCATATTTTATCAAAAAAAACAATAAATCAAAATTTATCAAGTGGGCTTCAAAACAACGCTTCTACAACAGTTGGATGAAGCATTCAAAAGAATCATATCAAGTATTTAGTAGAGAATTTTATTGGTGTAATTCATATAAAGTAGGATTAGATGTAAAAACAGTTTTTTTAGACTGGCAAAGGTTAAGTGACAGAAGTGAAGATAAATTATATAAGTTTCAAGGTATTGTAACAACTGATGAATATAAGTGGGGTACAAGTCAAGATGCTTCCTTAGGTGAAGATGGCAAGTATAGCTACTTCAGACCATCAATGAGTCTTTTTAACCTTTTGGGACTTTCATTTCATACTGATTGTGAATTTAAAGATAATACTGGTGAAATTGTTTGTATAGACCCTACGGGTAAACAAGAAGGACTATCTTGCTTATTAGTTAGAAAGGAGAAACTCATAGATGCTCTTGATAGAGAAGGATTAGAAATAGTCTGGACAATGATAGGTGAGAAACAGACACTTCATCGTGAAAACAAAGTACCTAGATTATGTTTCTCTGGTTGTTGTTTTTTAAATTCAGATAATGAAATTGAAAATAAGCTTTTTTTCGGGTCTTGGTAGGAAGTAATATCCAATATATTTTAATTAATTTTTAACTCACTTACAATGAATAATTTAGTAGAACTAATGGTTCGCTCAGCAACTAATTGGACAGATGACGTAAATAATGGTGTAACCAATCCAGAAGATATTTTGAAGAATTTTATGCAGATGTCTTATTTGGATTATTGTTTAATAATTAACCCACGAATGTATGAGACTTTTGTATATGACAATAATGAAAATATTGAAATACTAAGGAGGAAATTAGATAGGAGAGATGATATTGAACAGAAGATTGTTCTGATAAAAGCGGAAAAAGAAAAGATTATCAAATATCTTGAAAGCGATGAAATTTCAGAAACAATAGCTATGATTAATAAACCCCTCACAATTTTTTTTGAGCTTATGAAAAGAAAGTATGAGCAAGTACAAAATGACCCTGATATAAGAGATTCTTTTAATGATAATGAGGGAAAAGAACTTAATATTTTTATTGAAAATGCAGATAAGTTCTTAAAAGTTAAGAACGTTGAAGAAATAGGATTACCTAAAATCTTGGCAAATCAACCACAATTACTCAATTTATCATCTCCTGATGAAATACTGAAAGAATTAAGTGAACAAAAATTAGATGACCTAACTCAATTCATTCCCATAAGTTTTTCAGAATTGGAAGAAATTAAACAAATTGATAATGAAAAAATATTAGACGAGACTTTTAAGTTATTATATATTCATTCTCAGGAACAATATTTTGAGATGTTAAGAGTAGAGGAAAAGAGGATTAAAGAGGATTATAGTTTGATTGACACAGAGGAAACAATTGATACTAACGAAGGAACATCTAATGTACCTTTGGAGGACGACAAGAGTGATTTAGGAAATACAATTACAATTGATTTGCCAAATTTTCCAAGAGCAAAAAATAGGAAAAATGGTGATAATTTAACTTGTTTATCAAGAGAAGCTACAGCTGTATTAATTGATACATTAAGAGAAGCAAAAGCTTTTTTGGATGAAGAGTTTCAATCTAATATCAATATAGCAAAGGCAGTACAAGTATTAACTGGATTTTCATATAATAGATTAAGAACTGACCTGACTGCTATCTCTTCAAAAAAAGAGTTACTTGCAACCCAAGAAATTTTACAAAAATCTATCCACCTAATTAACAAGCGGTTAGCTAAAAAATAAGGATTGCAAGGTAAGGGTTACAAGGTTGCAATTCTCAAATACTCACAAATAACCACCATAACTTCGAGCTATCGAAACGGAAAACAAACTATCCTCCGAAGTAGAAACTCAAATGGTGAACACACCGAAGTTAGTCGTAATGACATCAGAAGAATTAGAAAATCTAGTTCAAAATTCAGTTCGCAAGGCACTTGCCGAACAATCTTTTCCATCATCAATTAACGATGATAAACCTCTAAGTATTGACGAGGCTTCAGCTTTTTTAAAAAAGCCTAAATCAACAGTTTATCAGCTTACATCTGCTAGGAAAATTCCATTTGCGAAAATGGGAAAACAACTCTTATTTTTCAAGAAAGATTTATTAGTGTGGATCGAGGAAGGTAAAAAGAAAACAAAAAAAGAGATTGAGGCAGAGGGTTTCAATTTGATGGGGGGTAAGAAATGAGCCAGCAACTATCTTATAAACCCAAGACCTACGGAGAGGGTCTTGGGTTACTTCACATAGTTATTCAAGAACTTCGGCAGAAACTTAGTAATTACGCTCAATCCCCTAATGCACAGGAACACTTTATCAATGAGCGTTTGGTAATTATTGAGAGCCTAGAAGAAGCTTACAAAGTTTTAAACACATTCACCTATTCAATTGCTTGGGAGTTATTAGAAACGGCTATGAAGGATTTAGATAAAAGAGATACAGAACTTAGTGGTTATCATATCTTTTTTATCACAAAATCTCAGGGAAAAAATTTGGGTTCAATCACATTCAATCCTATGCAAAATGAGCATTTTTGACGGACAATCTCCCTCTGCACAAGGTGAAACGATGGAGAATCATAACTTAGAAAATACCCCAACAATTCCCAAAGAGGTTTACGATAACTTGCCACAATTTTTGAACCAAGGAAGTAATGTATTTGCGACTAGTAGAGAAAAAGATGTTTTTCTAACGGGTGCATTGACAGTACTGAGTGGCTGTTTACCAACTATCTCTGGACATTACAACGGTAGCAAAGTGTACGCAAATCTATACAGTTTTGTTGTCGCTCCTGCGGCATCAGGCAAAGGTGTAATGTCATGGGCAAAAGTATTAGGAATTTCTTATCATAAACACTTGAGAGATACGTATAAATTACTATTTGATGAATATGACGAATCGCTGAAAGCTTACGAAAAAAGTAAAGGACAAATAGAGAAACCCAATCCACCGCCTTTCAGATTATTATTTTCGCCCGCTGATACCAGTAAAGCAAGTTTAATTCAAACCCTTGCCGATTGCGGAGAGTCCGTTACGATGTTTGAAAGTGAAGCCGATACACTTTCTGGAACAATGGGTAAAGAATGGGGAGGATTTTCAGATTTATTCAGAAAGGCGTTTCACCACGAACCGTATAGCTATCAACGTAAAACAGCTAATCAGTATATTGAACTTGAATTTCCACGCCTTTCAGTTGCTTTATCAGGCACGCCCTTACAAGTTCAACGGCTTATTCCCTCAGCAGAAGATGGATTATTTAGTAGATTCATTTTCTACGTTTTTCGAGTTGAAGCACATTGGCAAGACGTTTCACCATTTAATGGTCGTGTATCATTAAACGACTACTTTGCAGACTTATCTGATAAAGTAAAGTGCATGATTCTTCATTACGAAAATGAAGAACCTATAAATTTTTCACTTTGTGAACATCAATGGAGAAAACTTAATGAATCTTTCGCTCAAAGGCTTGAAGACGTAAAAAATTTAGTCGGAGAAGATGCTTTGAGTGTAGTAAAACGTTCGGGATTAATAACATTCAGAATCGCAATGATTCTATCAATATTAAGAAAGTATAATTGCAATAACGGAACACCTGTAGAATTATATTGTGAGGATATTGATTTCAATACGGCAATGCTCTTGACTGAGGTTTATTTGAATCATTCACTAATCATTTTTAGTTCGTTAGTTAAAGGTAGTAACCAATCAAGTGGGGTCAAAAAGACCTTCTATGATAAATTACCATCTCAGTTTGAACGTAAAGAAGCAGGATTATTGGGAAGTAAAATGATGATTTCGGATAGAACTGTGGGAAATTATCTAACTGATTTTATCAAAAATGGATACCTGATTCAACCCAAATACGGATATTATAAAAAACAAAATAACAGTTTACCAACTTGCTAAGTTCGCTAAGTTGCCAACTTCATTTAGCAAGTTGGTAAACTTAGCAAGTAAGCAAATAGATAGTAGATATAATGAAAATACCAACACATAAAGCCATGACGAGAACGCAATTAGCATCGTACTATGGTGTTTGTTTAGCAACATTCAATAAAATGATTAGTAAAGTACCTGAGTTTACCTTTAATAAATCAGCACGTTTACTTACTCCAAAAGAGGTTATAACTATCGTTAACCATCTCGGAGACCCAATGACACCCGATGATTAATGTTGAATAACCTACTCCTACCCATGATTAACGATTCAACATATATCGTATATAGGTAAATGACAAAGGTTATCTCACATTAACATCAATTAACCTTGATTAACCCTCATTAACTCGAAAGTGATTAATGAGGGTTAATTATTTTTGTAGCACCTGATTAACAAGGGGTTAATCAGTAAAATTAATTTAAACACCAAAATATTTCAATCATGAATATCCCAAAGACAGGCAGAGCATTACAATTGGAAGGATTACAATTTGCTCAGAATAAAGTAACACTTGGATTCAAGTGTGATGCAGGAACAAAAATACAACTGGCACAAGAAGCTCAAAGGATAGAAATGACCTTGAGTGAGTATGTTGATACGATTATTGCCAGTCGTCACTTATTAGTTCAACAATCTACTGATAACGAATCTACCTTAACATCACAACTAATACTCTTGGACGATGAAGTTGGTGAGCTTAAAGCAAGAGTAGCTTTTTATGAGAATGAATATATGCAAGAAATGTTCCGTAAATCAAACGGTACTATCCAAGAACTAACGGACTCAGAGGGTAATAGTTTCCACTTAACAGTCAACAGTATCCAAGATGTTTACACCGTACTTCTTAATCACGTACAAACAGCATAGGAACTTATGTTTATCGTTAAATCAAAGCCA